>JAESSX010000187.1 GCA_016763915.1 Rhodospirillales bacterium | reverse complement strand
GGCAGGCCATAAGCCTCGTGCGTACTTTTGGTGGTGACACTGACCGCCCCGCCGACGGCGGCCAGCGTGCCCCCGTACGCCACTAGAGCCTGGGCTTGGGCATCGTCCTGGGGCCACGCGCCCATCCAGTGCAGCGACGTTACCGGCATGAACATGTCTTCAAAACCGGCGGCGGCAAGATATTCGTGGGCCAGTTCGCCGCACACCCGGATCGCCGCCGAATCCTGAATCAAGTGCAGGGTCTGCGCCAGTTCGAGGCCGTAATTGCGCACCCCCTGTCCGGCCGCCAGCAACGCGTCCAGCACGCCGACGGCGATGGCGATGCACGGCGGCACGTTGGTGCCGGTGAGGAACCCCGGCTGGCGCCGGTGCAACTCGACGCCGTTTTCCTGATACAACGCCGCCAATCGGTCCAGGTACTGGTAATTGCGGATGCCTTCGGCGATCGTCGTGTCCTTGGTGTAGGACGTGGTGTAGGCGATGCCGGAGCCGAGATAGCCCGAATACCCCGCCGCGAAGCCGATCTCGACCGTCAGGCGCGGCATGGCGGTGCCGGACAGCACGATGGCGGGCTTGTCGATGGCCTCGATCAATTGGCGCGTCTTCACCGGGCCGTAATTGACCATCGGATAGCCGTTGAGCATGGAACGGCCTTCGCGTTTCGATTCCTCGATACCGATCTCGGCCTGGGCCCATTGTTCGTTGCGGGTATAGCTGTCGGTCGTCGTCGGCACGATGTCGGCCATGCCGTCCTGATCGAGCGCCCGCATCAGTTCCATTTGCAGTTCCAGCGTGCCGAATCCGCCGCGCGGCTGGGTCAGGCAGCGGCCTTCTTCCGCCGCGCGCCGCATCACCCAGCCCAGTTGCTTGTGCCTGGGCAGGGATTTGTGGAACGCCACCGCCTCGTCCAGGTCGACCTCGGCCCCGGTCGGCCAGCGCGCCAGGTTGTCGCGGCGCATGCGGGCGAAGTCGTCGGCCGGAATCTGCGCCGTTGAGAGTGGAATTTCGTTGCCGTCGGAGCCCATGAGCCTCAATCCTCAGTCACAGCATGCATGTGGGCCAGGCCAAAGGTCAAGGCGGCCTCCGCGTCCACGGCGGCGAGCAGGCCACAGGCGTACAATACGTATTCGCTGTCGAGCAGCAGCCTCGGCGCCTTGGGCTTCAGGCTTTGCGGGCGCGAGGCCTCGGCCAGCCCGGCCGACAGAATTTCGGCCGCCCCGCCGGCGTGGGCCAGCACCCCACCGGTGCCGATCAGGGTCTCCACCGCGCTCAGGTCCTTGCCGGTCTGCACGCTGACCGGGCCGGTCACCGTTTGCACGATGCTGAGTGAACCGGCGTGCCGGGTGACGGCGGCGTCGACCGCGGCGCGCGCCAGGGCCAGATCAAAACGGGCCTCGTCCCCGGCCCCGGGCAGGCGTTCGATATCCCCGGTGACGGCGTCGAGGATTTCGCGCGCGCGGCCCGGCGACAGCCCGGCCTTTTCGGCAACCGATTCGAGCCCCGCCGCCTCGGCGATGGCGGCGGCATTGAGGCGCATGCCGAGATCGCCCTCGACGGTGCGTTTCAGGTAGGGTTCGGGCAGGCCGTGGGCGATAACCCCGTCCATCGTCGGCTCGCCCGAGCTCACCGAATGCACGTCGGTGGTCGCCCCGCCGACATCGACGACCAGCAGCGGCCCCAGCCCGGCCCTGTCGCCCACCCCTTCCGACAGCAGCCTGGCCCCGTCCAGCACGGCGGCCGGCGTCGGCATCAGCACCGCGTCGAACATTTCCGCCGCCTTGTCGATTCCCTTGGCGTGAACGATGCGCTCGATAAACACGGTGCGGATGGCGGCGCGCGCCGGTTCCACGTTGAGTTCGCCGAATTCCGGCATCACGTTTTCGGTAATGGTGACCGGTTTGCCGGCCGACCGTAACAGCCCCGCCGCCGCGTCGGCGGCCTCGCGGTTGCCGGCAACGACGACCGGGCAGGTCACGGCGCTTGCCGCCAGCTTGCCGGCGTTTGCGACGATGACCTCGGCATTGCCGCCGTCGGTGCCCCCGGCGAGCAGGATAATGTCCGGGGCAAGGCCCTCGATATCGGCAATATCGCTTGCCGTAAGGCCATGGTCGAAGGCCCCCGTCAGCCTGGCCCCGGCGCCGAGCGCGGCTTGCCGGGCGGCTTCGGCGGTCAGTTCGCGGACCAGCCCGACGGTCACCATGCCCAGCCCCCCGGCGGCGCTGGAGCACGCCAGGCGGTGCTCGAAATCGGGCAACGCGCCGATGTCGGCTTGCAGATCGGCGAGCGCGGCCTCGAGGCCGTCGGTGATGTCGGTGGCGACCGTGGACGGTCCCTGCCCGGCGCCGATGATGGCCGCGCCGTCAAGGTCGACGGCGCGCAGCTTGGTGAAGGTAGAGCCGAAATCGATCAGCAGGGCGGCGGTCATTCCTAGACTTTCCGCCGGGCGGCGAAATCCTCGTCGAGCACGGCGATAATCTCATCGGTGCGCGTCGCGTTGGCAAAGGCGCGGTCAAAGCCCAAGTCCTTGTAGCGGGCCTCGACGCCGGCCCAGTCCTGTTTGCCGACAACCAGGTTGCCGCCGATATAAAGCAGAATATCCTTCAGGCCCGCCTCGACGCACATGTCGCGAAAGCCCCGGCAGTCCAGTTCCCCCTGACCATAGAGCGACGACACCAGAATACCGTCGGCCGCCGTTTCAATCGCCGCCTGGATGAATTCGTCGGCCGGCGTCAACGCGCCCAGCGCGACCACCTTGAAGCCGGCTTCTTCCAAAGCCATCGACACGATCCGGTTGCCGACGATATGGGTGTCGGCGCCGATAACGCCGGTGATCAGCGTGATTCCCGCCCGGTTCGGATGGGCTGTTGTTAAGGTCTTCGTTTCCACGGCTGCGGCCTTTCCCTGATGGAATCTCCGTCCTAAGGTAGCCAACCCGCAAGCCGCTGAAAAGGACACGACATTTCCCCCCTCTCCCCCCCCTCCCCAAGCCTGCCTTCGAGCCCAATGGAACGCCGCAAAGCCTTTTTCAGGGGCGTCGGCGATGGGCTCAGCATGCCGTTTTTCATGGTCCTGGCGTCGATGATGGGGTTCGGGTCGCTGGCGCGCGACAGCGGCCTGTCCTTCGGCGTATCGGTTATCTCGACAGCCACCGTATGGGGACTGCCGGGACAGGTGGCGTTCGCCGAATTGTTCGCCGTCGGCGCGCCGGTGCTGGCGATCATGCTGGCCTCAAGCATGGCCAACCTGCGGTTCCTGCCGATGTCGCTGTCGCTGCTGGCGCTGTTTCGCAACCAGAAACCCGCCTGGCGGTGGCGCTATTTGCTGGTCGCGCTGATGTCCATCAACACCTGGGCGCTGACCCTCAGGAACGGACCGTCGATGGCCGCGGACCAGCGGTTCTCCTATTACATGGGTCTGTGCATAACCTGCATGACCGGCGGGCTGGCGGGCACGGCGCTGGGCTATCATCTGGCGGCGTCGTTTCCGTTTTACGTCACCGTCAGCCTGACTTACCTAAACCCGGTCTATTTCGTCTTCCTGTTTTCCGCCGTGCGCCACCGCAACTGCATTCTGGCGTTGATGTTCGGCGCCGTGCTGGGGCCGTTGTTCCACCTGATCTCGCCGGAATGGGGACTGCCGTTTTGCGGCGTCATCGCCGGCAGCGCCGCCTACTGGATCGACCGCCGGATGCCCAGCCGGACCGGGGCGCCGTCATGAGCAATCTTGAATTGGTCGGCGGGCTGTGGGGATTGCTGATCCTGGTCAGCCTGTCGACCTATATCTGGCGCGCCGGCGGGGTTCTTATCTCCGCGCGCATCGACCCCACCGGCCCCCTGTCGCAGTGGTTCACCTGCGTCGCCTACGGCATGCTGGCGGGGCTGATTTCGCGCATCATGCTGATGCCGATCGGGATTCTGGCGGAAACCCCCCTGGGCGACCGGCTGGCCGGGCTGGCCGTCGGCTTCGTGCTGTTTTTCCTGTTCAAACGTCACCTGCTGCCGGGAACGCTCGGGGCGACGGCGGTCTTTTTGACTCTGACGACGCTGCGCAGTTTAGGCTATATTTGAGCCATGATCCCGTTCCGGGTTGTTCACCTGCTGATGCCGGCGCTGCTGGTGCTGGCATCCTCCTTACCGGCGCTGGGCCAGGCGCAGGGCCAGGCAGTGTGCCGCGCGCCCGACGCCGTCTGCGCCGCCGCGTCCCGGGTGTTCCGGATCGCCGCGTTCGACCCGCTGGCGAGCGCCGTGCTGATCGGCCCGGGCCTGTTCGTCACCAACCGTCATGCCGTCGCCGACTCAGGCGAGGTGGTGATCTTCCTGCCCCGGGACCGTCCGGGCGGCGACCGTGTGACGGCCCGGGTGGTGGCCACCGCCTATGGCGGGGATTTGATCCTGTTGCGCGCGCCGGAGGTCAAAACCCCGGCCCCTTTGCGCACGGCCCGGGCCACCCTTGAGGGCCGCTTTTACACCATCGGCGCCGATCGCCGCGGC
>JAESSX010000186.1 GCA_016763915.1 Rhodospirillales bacterium | reverse complement strand
GACCCCAACATGCACACCGCCCCGATCACCAGCGGCAGGATCATCATCAGGTTCTGGGCCGGGCCGGTGAAGAAAATGGCGGCCAAAAGCATGGTCGCGACAATCGTCACGGCGTAGGTTTCAAACAGGTCCGCCGCCATGCCGGCGCAGTCGCCGACGTTGTCGCCGACGTTATCGGCAATCACCGCGGGGTTGCGGGGGTCGTCTTCGGGGATGCCGACCTCGACCTTGCCGACCAGATCGGCGCCGACGTCGGCGCCCTTGGTGAAGATGCCGCCGCCCAAACGGGCGAAAATGGAAATCAGCGAGGCGCCGAAGCCAAGGGCGACCAGGGCTTCCAGGATATGGCGCATGCCTTCCGGGGTTTCCGGATTTCCCGTCGAGCGGAGATAAAAGTAGTATCCGGCGACCCCTAAAAGCGCCAGTCCGACGACCAGAAGGCCGGTCACGGCGCCGGATTTGAAGGCGATATTCAATCCACCGTCGAGGCCCGAAGTGCGGGCGGCCTCGGTGGTTCGGACATTGGCGCGGACCGAGACGTTCATGCCGATGTAGCCGGTCAGACCCGACAGAATGGCGCCGATGAAGTAACCGACAGCGACATCAAGGCCGAGGAGAAACCCCAGCAAGATTCCGATCCCCAGACCGACGATGGCTATGGTCCTGTATTGGCGGGTGAGGTAGGCGCTGGCGCCTTCCTGAATGGCCCTGGCAATTTCCTGCATCCGTTCCGTTCCGGCCGGCGCGGCCAGAACTGTCCGAATGGCGTAAACGCCGTACAAAAGTGCAAGAAGACAACTACCAAAAATCAATAAGTAAACGTTCGACATTCTTAAAAACCCTTTTGTCTGAGAAGGAGGCCCATCAGGCGGCTGAGATTAGGAGTGATTTGAGAATTGATTATTTTTGCTTCTTATATGAAAAACGCTGCCTGTAAAATTCGCCCGGAAAATGACAGAAGCTGTCCTAAAAAGCAACCGCCTAGGGAAAGCTTGCTCAGGCTCTTTCTAGTAAGGGTGTCAACGCGGTTGGTCGATGATCGATTGCACAAGCACGTTGGAAATCGTGCCCTTGCCAGTAACTTTATCGCCGATCAGTTGCAGCCGTTGTTTGATGATCAGGATGTCTATGCGTTCCTCCGCCCTTAATAGCCGGGGCATGAAGCTGTGCAGATCGCGAACGAAGGCATCGATAATGATCGGCATCATTTCCTTGATGCGTTCGGCTTTATTTTCGTTATTGGTTTCAAGTTTGACCTGGATTTGAACGGTTGCGGCGACCCGATTCCCCTGGAAAATCGGAATGGCCATCGGTTCCATATCAATGAAAACGGTGGTATCGACGACCTCTTCTATGACGACTTTTTTGACGTCCCCTTTCTTGGGTTTGAACGGCCCGATTTCGAGGAATTTCAGAAGGCCGATCGTGCCGCCGATCAGAAAGAGAAACATGGCGAATAATAAAATGAGTTTTTTCATAAAATAATCGCCGTTGGTTGGGTCGTTGCGGCTTAGTCCGGTTGGCGCTCATTATCCCGGTAAA
Source organism: Rhodospirillales bacterium (assembly GCA_016763915.1). The sequence goes on along the minus strand of JAESSX010000186.1, from coordinate 5,767 downwards.
AGGAGCCGGAGAAAAGCCCCCCTGTGCACCGTTCAGAAATGACGGTACCCGCTATGGCCGATCGGCAGCATCTGACCATCGTCTCCCAGGACGCGGACAAGCCCCGGGTCCCCGTTGGATTCGGAGACCGTTCCGATAGGGGTAAGCGCCAGGCCGATGTCGTCCCCGATGGCGGCGATGGCGGCGGTGGCCGCTTCGGGGACGGAGAAAAGCAATTCGTAATCGTCGCCGCCGGTCAGGGCCTGTTCCCGAAGGCCGGAATCCAGGGAAACCGCAGCCTGGACAGCCTCCGAATATGGCACTTGCCCGGCGTTGATCACGGCGTCCAAGCCCGATTCCAGGGCCAGATGCCCCAGGTCGGCGATCAATCCGTCGGAAACGTCGATCGCGGCGCTGGCCAGACCGCACAGACGCCGGCCCAACGCGACCCGTGGTTCGGGCCGGTGATAGCGCGCCGCAAGGGCTTGCGCATGTCTTTCCTCCAATCCTTCGATGCCGCCTTGCAGGCACTTCAGGCCGAGGGCCGCGTCGCCGATGGTTCCGGATACGTAAATCCGGTCCCCGGGCAAGGCTCCGCCCCGCCGCAGGCCCTCCCCCGCTCCGACCGTACCCAGCGCCGTCAGGGTGAGAGCCATCGGTCCCGGCGTCCGTGTCGTGTCTCCGCCGACGAGGTGTAGGCCGTAGCGTTCCTGTTGATCCTTGAGTTCCCCGCTAAAGGCGGCAAGCCAGCCGGGTGTCCAGTCTTCCGGCAGGGCCAGAGCCAGGGTATAGACCCAGGGCTCGGCGCCCATGGCGGCCAAATCCGAAAGATTGACGCCGATCAGGCGGGCGGCAACATCACGCGGGTCTTCGCCGGCGGGGAAATGAACGCCCTCGGTCAGGCCGTCGGTGGTTATCACCAAATGCCGGCCCGGCGGCGGCGTTAGCACGGCAGCGTCATCACCGAGCCCCAGCGCGCCGGAACAGCCCGCGGCAAGAGGCGCAAAAAAACGGGCGATCGGCTCAAATTCGTCGGGTTTCTGCTCGTTGCCTATGACGGTTCCTCGTTTTATGACGGTTCCTCGTTTAAGGAGTCGGGGAGCGGGCGCGGTTACGGCCTCAGGATCTCAATTCCCGGGCCAGCCGGTCCAGGACGCCGTTGACGAGCCCGGTTTCCGGGCCTTCGAAAAAAGCATGGGCAACGTCAAGGTATTCATTGATGACGACGCCGGTAGGGACGCTCGGTTTGCTGCTCAACTCAAAAACGGCGGCCCGTAAAATGACCCGGATCAGGGTTTCCAGCCTGTCGACCGTCCACTCCCCTCTCAGGGCGGAAGCAATAAGGCCGTCGAGTTTCTCGCGGTTTTCGGCGACACCGCGAACCAGATCCCCCAGCCATTCCCGGTCGGGTTCGACCAGGGGGCTGTCCTCGTCGGGGGACCCGTCGTCAAGATAGGCCGCCAGCGCGTCGGAAATACCAGGCGGCTGCGCCTTCGGCCCGTCGTTGCCGTCGATATCCCAGCGTTTTAGCAGAAATTCCTCCAGAACGGCGTCGGGGTCGGCATCGACCATGTCCATTTCGTAAAGCGCCTGAACGGCGGCAAGCCGGGCGGCGGAGCGGCGGTTTCCGGTTTTACCGGATCCGTTTTCAGTGGCTGTGGTCATCATCGTGCCAGACGGAGTTCTTTCTTCAGTTCCATCATTCTCAGGCAGGCTTCGGCGGCGTCGGCGCCCTTGTTGCCGCGTGTGACACCGGCGCGTGTCTCGGCCTGCTTCATGTTTTCGCAGGTCAGAATGCCGAATCCCAGGGCGACGGACTGGTGAATCGAAATATCCATCAAGGCGCGCGAGGATTCGCGGCAAATATGGTCGTAATGGTCGGTTTCACCGCGAATGACGGCTCCCAACGCGATGAACCCGGCATAATTTCTGTTCGCCGAATGGGTTTCCATGGCGCGTATGGCGAAACGGACCGCGGCGGGCACTTCGAAAACGCCCGGCACCGTCATCCGCTCATGGCCGACACCGGCCTGATCGAGGACGGCCGTCGCGCCCTCGACCATATCGTCGGCGATCTCGCCGTAAAAACGGGCTTCGACGATCAGAACACATGCCTTTTCGGTCATATCAGTCCCCCTTGCCAGGAGTAATGGGGCGGTGTTCCGCGATGTTCAGCCCAAAGCCCTCGAGCGCGATCAGCGTCCGTTCGGTGTTGGAAAGGACGATCATGTCCTTGACCCCGAGATCGAGGAGTATCTGGGCGCCGACACCGTAATCGCGAAGCTCCGGCCCCGGGGGGGATTCGGCGGCCTTGGCGTTCTGGGTCCGGGCCTTGATTTGCTCCGTAAGAGTCGTCTTCTGCGGGTCGCGAATGAGGACCAAAACGCCCTTTTCCGCGGCGTTGATCATTTCCATGGTTTTTTGGAACTCGCCCGCCTTGTTGTTATGGAGGTCGCCCAGCACATCATCCAGGATGTTGAGGGCATGGACCCTGACCATGACCGGCCCGTCTTTTGACAAGTCCCCTTTTACCAGGGCGATGTGTTCGGCATGTTCCACCTTGTTGATGTAGACGTACATCTTGTAGGGGCCACCCAAATCGGTTTCGAGCGTGGTCTCAAGGGTGCGCTCGATGATCTTGTCGTGCTTGAGCCGATAGGCGATCAAATCGGCGATGGTACCGATCTTGAGGCCGTGAAACTGTGCGAATTTCACCAAATCCGGCATCCGCGCCATGGTGCCGTCCTCGTTCATGATTTCGCAGATCACCCCGGACGGATTGAGCCCGGCCAGCCGCGACACGTCGATCGCGGCCTCGGTATGCCCGGCGCGAACGAGAACGCCGCCGTCCCGGGCTTCCAGCGGAAACACATGGCCCGGACTGACGATATCGTCCGGCCCCTTGGTCGGGTCGATGGCGGCGGCGACGGTGCAGGCGCGGTCGGACGCCGAAATACCCGTGGTCACCCCATCGCGGGCCTCGATGGAAACCGTGAACGCGGTTTCGTGACGGGAATTGTTCCGTTGCGCCATCCGCGGCAGATCCAGCACCCGCAATCGATCGGCCGTCAGGGTCAGGCAGATAAGCCCGCGTCCGTGCTTGGCCATGAAATTGATGATGTCCGGGGTCGCCATCTGCGCCGGAATGACAAGGTCACCCTCGTTTTCACGTTCCTGGTCGTCGACCAGGATAAACATGCGTCCGTTGCGGGCCTCATCGATGATTTCCTCGACGGAGGATAGATTTTCCATATACGGCAAAGGCTTGGTCCTTGTGAAATGTTCAACCCGGTTGAACAAGGCGGGCAACATAGCGTGCCAGCATATCTATTTCCAGATTTACCCGATCCCCTGGCTGCAGGCTTCCCAAAGTGGTTTCCCGCAGGGTATGGGGGATGACGTTGATCCCGAAGCTATCGCCTTCGACGTCGTTGACGGTCAGGGACACGCCGTCGAGGGTGACCGAGCCCTTGGGTGCGATCATCGGGCTTAAGGTTTTCGGGGCCTCAAAGGTCAGGCGGCGGGATTCCCCGTCCGGCTTTACGCCTAAGAGCGTGGCGATACCGTCCACATGACCCGATACGATATGGCCGCCGAGTTCGTCGCCCATTTTCAGGGCGCGTTCAAAGTTTACCGGTGTGCCCTCGGCCCAGTCGCCCATGATCGTCAGGTTCAGGGTTTCAGCCGAAACATCGGCGGCGAACCAGTTATCCCCGCCGTTCCCCTTGTCGACGACGGTCAGGCAGACCCCGGAACAGCAGATGGACGCGCCGATGTCGATGGCGGCGGTCTCGAAGCGGGTGGAAAACTCGAAGCGGGTGTCGCCGATGGGCTTGATCGCCCGAACCCGTCCCAAATCAGTGATAATGCCGGTGAACATAGTCTTTATCCCTGCCTTACTAAGAGACGCGCCGGTAGGTTTCGAGAACGTCTTCGCCGGCATCCGTTATGGAATCGCGGACGAAAGACGGGGCTTCGGCGATGGCGTCGATTCCGAAGGCGCCGACCGCGCCCCGGCCGTCGCCGCCGATCAGTTTCGCCGAGCGGAACCATGCCAGCCGGTCGATCAGGTCGTCTTCAACCATGGCGGCGGCCAGGTCTCCACCGCTTTCCACCAGCACCCGGGTCAGCCCGCGGCGGCCCAGTTCCCCGGCCAGCCATTTCAGGTCGGGGCGTCCATCCTCTCCCGCCTCGGCTTCGATGACGCTGACGTCCCGGTTTTCCAGGGCGGCGCGGCGGTCGGCGTCGCAACCCGCCACGGTTATCACCCAGGTCGGAACCTTGCCGGCGGTCGCCACGAGGGGACTTGTCAGGGGCAGGCGGAGCGTACTGTCGGCAACGATGCGGATCGGCGAGCGGTCCTCCAGTCCGGCCAGGCGGCAGGTCAGCGAGGGTTCGTCGGCCAGCGCCGTGCCGATGCCGATCATGATGGCGTCGTGGTCGGCGCGCAAGCCGTGGGCAAAGGCACGCGCCGGCGCGCCGGTGATCCATTTGCTGTTGCCATTAACGGTGGCGACGCGGCCATCGAGCGTGGTCGCTGTTTTCAGGGTAAACAACGGGCGCCCCCGGGTAACCCGCATCAGGAAACCGGCGTTGAGGCGGCGGGCTTCTTCTTGGCAAAGCCCGGTGAGCGTTTCCACCCCCGCCTCGGCCAGGCGCTTGATTCCGGCGCCGCTAACCCGTGGGTCCGGGTCTTCCAGCGCGATCACGCACCGCTTGACGCCGGCGCTGATCAGGGCTTCGGAGCAAGGCGGGGTTTCGCCCTGGTGGTCACAGGGTTCCAGCGTCACGAACGCCGTCGCGCCCCGGGCCAGAACACCTGCCCGCTCCAGGGCTTCGGTTTCCGCGTGCGGCCGGCCGCCCGCTTGAGTCCAGCCGCGTCCGACGATGCGGGATCCTAAATCTTCGCGCACCAGCACACAGCCGACAGCCGGGTTGGGACTGACCGTTCCCAGACCGCGCCGGGCAAGGGACAGCGCCGAACGCATGACGTCGAGGTCGGCGTTGGCAGAACCGGGTATAGAGTTAGTCGTTCTCACTGCCCAATTTGCCCACAAAAGCCTCGAAATCCTTGGCTTCCCGGAAATTCCGGTAAACCGAGGCAAAGCGGACAAAAGCGACCTGGTCCAGTTCGGAAAGGGCCTCCATGACCATTTCACCGATGACTTTGGTCGGGATTTCATTCTCGCCCAGGGTTTCGAGACGACGTTGGATGCCGTTGGCGATGCGTTCCATGCGGTCTTCTTCGACGGGGCGTTTGCGAAGCGCGATCTTAAGCGAACGCAGGAGTTTTTCGCGGTCGAACGGGGTCTTATCACCATTGGATTTGGTGACCGACAATTCGCGCAATTGCACCCTCTCGAACGTCGTGAAGCGCGACGAGCATTCGGGACACAGGCGCCGCCGGCGGATGGTGGCGTTTTCTTCCGTCGGACGGGAGTCTTTTACCTGGGTGTCATTGTGGCCGCAAAAAGGACAGCGCATGGGTTCCGTTCCTCGTGGTTTATCCGTTGCTGTAAACGGGGAATTTCCGGCACAGTTCCAAGACCTGCTCTCCGGCCGCGTTTTCGGCGGCCGAATTATCTTCTTGGTTGGCCGCCAGGCCATCCAGAACGTCGCTGATCAGGTTGCCGACCAGTTTGAATTCCTCCACCCTGAAGCCCCGCGTGGTGGCCGCCGGGGTGCCTAAGCGGATGCCCGACGTGACCATCGGCTTTTCCGGGTCGAACGGGATGCCGTTCTTGTTGCAGGTGATGCCGGCGCGCTCCAGACTGGCTTCGGCGTCGCG
>JAESSX010000185.1 GCA_016763915.1 Rhodospirillales bacterium | reverse complement strand
CGACCCCGGTGTTGAGCAGGCCCTGGAGGGACTGCAGGGAACGGAAGGCGTAGTCCTGGATGTCCTTGACCTGCGATTCGTCCTTGGTGTCCGAAGTATTATATTCCAGCACCGCTTTCCTGAATTCGCGAACGACCTCCCGAACGCCCTGGACCGCCGTGACCCCGATATTGAGCCGCAGGTCCATTTGGTCGTTGTTCTCAATGTACTGTTTCAACTTGCTGCGGGTGTTTTCCTGGTTGATCAGGCGTTCGGACGCATGGGCGATGCCGCTGTAGACCGTAGACACTTTTCCGGAGCCAATCTGGGTTTCCAGTTCGAACAGAATGCTGCGCGACTTGAATATCTGCAGAAGCAGGGAGGTGTTGCTGGCAAGGCTGGAAATTCTGGTCATTTTAAATCACATTCTCCAGGGCTTCGAGCATTCGCTGAATGACGGCGATGACGCGGGCCGAGGCATTGAAGGCCTGCTCGAAAATGATGAGATTGGACATTTCCTCATCCAGGTTCACGCCGCGGACCGAATCCGATTTCAATTTCAGGGCATCGCTCAGCGACTTCTGGCGCTCGCCGTTGACTTTATTGGTGTCGGCCAGCCGGGAGTTTTCGGCGACGATGCTGGAGGCGAATTGGGAGAAGGTTTGCTTGACGGTGGGCAGCCCGCCGGCGGTACCAAACGAGTTCGTCACCGTGAAGGCGGCGGCAAGCGCTTCGATCACCGAATTTTCGCCGCGGCTCATGAAATACTCGCCGGTGCTGTTTATGTTGGCGTCCCATTGAACCGCGCCAGTCGAAATCTTGCTCGGCTGGTCGGAGATGTCGGTGCGGACACTAAGGGTCGAGGCAACGCGGGTATTGGCCCGATGCAAGCCGATATCGGTCAGGAAGACATTGCCCGAGGCCTGGGTGACGGTCATGGATGATCCCTGATCGTGGGCAACCCGGAACCGCACGCCGGACCCGTCGGGAACGATACTGGCGGTGATGTTGGTGACGTTGTTGGTAATCAGGGTCGCCAACTCCTTCAGGGTGAGGCCCCCGGCCACCGTCAACGGGCTGCCGGCCAGCGTGCCCGAGGAGTCGCGGAAGGTCAGGGTTGAGGCGCTGGTGGTGAAGGAGGAGACCAGGACGTTCGATTCGTAAATGTTATCAGCCAGGTTATCGACGAAGAAATCGTTGAGGCCTAAGAAATTGGAAAACCCGGAAAAGGTTTCGTCGGTCACGGTGTCGCCGTTGGAGTCAAAATTGATGGTGGCGTCCTGAGAGGCGCTGCCATTGGCCGCCGCCGCCTCGTCGCGGAAGGCCAGATTGACGAGTGTCGTGTTGAGGTCGATTTCGAAATTTGCCGTACCGTTGACGGAAACGGTGGCCGTGGCGGCGCCGTTGGCGCGCAACCAGGTTTGCAGGACGGCCGCCGCGTTGGAGATGGTGGAACTGGCGCCTCCGATCAGGGTGCGCATGGTCGTTTGCGCGGTCTGATCGCCGTTGGCGTCGAACAGGGAAACCGTGGTGTCCGAGGTGCCGGAGAAGGCCAGGGTCTGCTGGGTCGGGCGGACGAAAGTTCTTGACCCGGTGTATTTCTGTGCCCCGGGGAACGGAACGCCGCGGTTGTGGATCTGATTGAAGACATCGCGCATTTCCGCCGCCAATTCGTCGAGTTGGCTTTGCATGTTGGGGAGAACTTTGTCGCGCAGGTCCACCAGCCCCTTCAATTGGCCGGCGGTCAGTTCGTCCGTGATGTCGTTGCGTTCCTCGACATTGCCTACGTAAATACCGGAAATGTTGCCCTGGCCATGGGTCGATGTCGCCGAAATGGTCGCCGCGGCGACGTGGGTGATTTTGGGTGGAATGGTGTCGACCAGGGTCCGCCCGCCCGCGGAGAACACGACGACATCGCCGTCACCGCGGAAAAGAAACGGATACCGATATACTCGGACAGCGTGTCGAGTTGCAGGTCGCGCTGGTCCTTGAGGTCGGACACGTCGAGCCCGGACGAAGAATTTTTAACGATGTCGTCGTTCAACTGGTCGATGCGGGCGACGATCGCGTTCATATCGACGACTTTGTCCCTAATCGACACGTCGGCCTGAAGGCGCAGTTCCTGGATCGTGTTGCTCATGTCCTGGAGCAACTGGACGGCGTCCTGAGCCCGGCGCAGGACATCCGACTGCTGGACCGATTTGTCCGGCGACAGCGCCAGACTTTCCAGCGACTGGACAAAACTATCCATGATGTGCGACAGCGACGTATTGTCTTCGGGCGACCCGAACAGGTCCTGGGTCCGGGCGTAAAATTCGTTCTTGATGGTCAGGGTGTTCAGTTTGCCCAATTCAAGGCGAAGGCTTTTCAACAGGCCTTCATCGACCCGCCGCGAAATTTCCGAAATGGTAACGCCCGCGCCGACGCCGACGATCACCTGGGACTCGGCGGCGACGACCTTGCGTGAATACCCAATCGTATTGACGTTGGCGATATTGTTGGCGACAACGTTCAGGGTCTGCTGGTTGACCAGCAGGCCGCTTTGCGCGGTGCGTAGCGCTTGGGTGATGCTCGCCATCTCGAATACTCCGGTTCAGCCTTACAGCGTGTGGTCGATGGAAATGGCGACATTCTTCGATGCCGCGTGTTGTTCAACGCTGGGGCCGCCGTTGGCGGAATAGGTGCCGGCGCTGGGAACGCTCGCCTTGACGGCTTCGGCGATCATGTTGACGACCCGCCTGTTGGCCTCGATGCCGATTTTCAGCAGCTGGGCGTTTTCCTCGATCAGCCCATTGACCTTTTCGCCCAGGCTGCGCAGCTGGTCGCGCAGTTCAACGTCGACCTGCTCCAGTGCCGCCGGGTCGTCCGTCAGGCCCATGATGCGGCTTTCATAGACGCGCCCCAGGGTGACTTTTTCGTCCAGGATCTCGTTGATCTCGGAATATTTCCGGTTGTTGAGCGCCTCGTTCTCGCGCCCCAGCAGGGCGGCCAGCCGGTTGGTAATGACGATCAGGTCGTTTACGCGGTTAGTCGGGTCCATGATTATTGTAACTCCTGTGTTTTTATGATTTCCCGGAACACGGCGTCAGCCAGGCCGATCCCCCCGGCTTTCGCGATGGCTTTTCCGTATTCTTCCACTTGCATGGTCTTCCACATTTTTTCCGAAGCGCTGCCGCCGAAGGGCTCCGCCGCATCGATGTTCTGGAACATGGGTTGCAACATCTGGCCCAGGAACACCGCTTCGAATTCCTCCGCGACCTTGCGGGCCTGATGCAGGTTTTCGGTGCCGCGAATGTTCGGCAGGGAACGGCCCTGGGAAAGCGCGTTCCCGGCTTGCATGGCGAACAGGCCGTTTGAGGACATTTCGCTCATCACATCACCTCGAGTTCCGCCTGCATGGCACCGGCGGCCTTGATCGCCTGCAGAATGGTGATCATGTCTCTGGGGCCGATGCCCAGGGCGTTCAGGCCGTTGACCATTTCCTGCAGGGTGACGCCACTCTGGAAAACCGTCAGTTTTTTGTCTTCTCCCTCGTCAATCTGGATGTCGGTGCGCGCGACCGTCGTCGTGGTCCCGGCTTCGGCGAAGGGACCCGGCTGGGATACCTGCTGGGCTTCGGTGATGCGGATGGTCAGGCTGCCCTGGGCGATGGCGACGGTGCTGATGCGCACGTTTTCCCCCATCACGATGGTGCCCGATTGTTCGTCGATGACGACCCGGGCCCGCTGGTCGGGTTCGACCCGCAGTTGTTCGATATCGGTCAGAAGGTTGACGACGTTTCCTTTGTAGCTGGCGGGAACTTTCAACTGCACCGTGGTCGGGTCGCTGGCCGCCGCCGCCAGGGTGCCCAGGAACGCGTTGATGGCCTGGGAAATGCGCCGGGCGGTGGTGAAATCGGGATTGCGCAGCGTTAATTTGATATTGTCCCGTTTGCCGAATTCGAAGCCGAGTTCGCGTTCGATGATGGCGCCGCTTGCGATGCGGCCGCTGGTGGGGACGCCTTTGGTCACCGTTTCCGCGTCGCCCTCGGCTTTAAACCCGCCGACCGCAAGCTGCCCCTGGGCTACGGCATAGACTTCGCCGTCGGCGCCCAGAAGCGGGGTCACCAGCAGGGTGCCGCCGAGCAGGCTGTCGGAATCCCCCAGCGAACTGACGGTGACGTCGATGCGGGCGCCCTGGCGGCCGAACGACGGCAGCGACGCCGTCACCATGACGGCGGCGACGTTCTTGGAATCGAGGCCGGAATCGGTCGGCTTGACGCCTAGGCGGTTCAACATCGCCTGTAGGCTCTGCTTGGTGAAATGACCGGTTTTCAGGGTATCGCCCGTCCCGTTCAGGCCGACGACCAATCCGTATCCGACCAGCATGTTGTCGCGCACGCCTTCGAAATAGACCACGTCCTTGATGCGCGAGGAGGCGTTGGCCGCCGTGAAAAGCCCGAAAAGTATCATCATCAAGCCGGCGACGGCGGCCTTGCGCAACGCTTCCCGCCAGGGACTGCGGCAACCGGTGCGGATGATCGTAATTCCCGTCATGTTCATTTTTTTCGTTCCGTTACAATCGATTGGTTTTGGGCGGGCCCGGGTTTCAGCGTTATTTGTTGCGAATTCCGTGCCAAGGGCGGGAATGGCATAACCCTTTGAAAAACAACAGTTTAAGAAATAGATCAGGAGGTAATTACAGGCTGCTGGGAAAGACTTCGGCGGAACTGGGAAAAAATTGCCGGGGGCGTGGCTGACGCGGGCCTCCGGGCATGCGCAGGAAAGGCGGCGGGTCCGGATGTTAGCGTTTCAGGTCGCGGGCGGTCACCAGTAACTCGTCGACGGTCTTGAACACCGTGGCCGACGAGTTGTAGGCCTGCTGCACCTGGATCATCTGGGTAAACTGTATCGTCAGGTCGACGTTGGAAAGCTCGAGCGTATTGGGCGACAGGGACGCGATGCCGCTGGTGTCGACGAACAACGAGCGGCGCGTGCCGGACAGGGGGCTTTCCGCATAGACGTTGCCGCTTTTGGCTTCCAGGCCGTT
>JAESSX010000184.1 GCA_016763915.1 Rhodospirillales bacterium | reverse complement strand
TCTGGTGGGTTTCGGCCAGGCCCAGTTCCCAGAACGAGCCGGCGTTCATGATCGAGGTCAGCGGGCTGGCGCCGGTGCCGCCTTCGTTGCCGGAAATGGTGACGTGATCGGCGTGCGCCTTCGACACGCCGGCGGCGACGGTGCCGACGCCGACTTCGGACACCAGCTTGACGGATATGCGGGCCTTGGGGTTGACGTTCTTGAGGTCGTGGATGAGCTGCGCCAGGTCCTCGATGGAATAAATGTCGTGGTGCGGCGGCGGGGAAATCAGCCCCACCCCCGGCGTCGAATAGCGCACCCGGGCGATGGTTTCATCGACCTTGTGGCCCGGCAATTGGCCGCCTTCGCCGGGCTTGGCGCCCTGGGCCATCTTGATCTGAAGATCGTCGGCATTGACCAGATATTCGGTGGTCGCGCCGAAGCGCCCCGAGGCCACCTGCTTGATGGCGGAGCGCATGGAATCGCCGTTCTCCATGGGCTTGAAGCGCGACGAATCTTCGCCGCCTTCGCCGGTGTTGGACTTGGCGCCAATCCGGTTCATGGCGATCGCCAGATTGGTATGGGCTTCCCACGATATGGAGCCGTAGGACATGGCGCCGGTGGCGAACCGCTTGACGATCTCGGACACCTGCTCGACCTCGTCCAGGGATAACGGCACGCCGGCGCGTTTCAGCCGGAACAGTCCGCGCAGGTTGCGGAACGAAGGATCGCGATCATTGATCTTGTCGGTAAAGGCCTTGAAGCGCTTGTAGTCGCCGGACCGCACCGCGTGTTGCAGGGCGCCGATGGTTTCGGGCGTCCACATGTGTTCCTCGCCGCGCAGCCGGTAGGCGTAATCGCCGCCCACATCGAGCGCGTTGGCGAGAATTTCAACGTTGCCGAAGGCGGCCTGGTGGCGGCTCGCGGTTTCCTTGCCGATCTCGTCCAGGCCGATGCCTTCGATGGAGGTATGGGTGTTGGTGAAATATTTTTCCACGAAGGGGGTATTGAGCCCGACGATGTCGAAAATCTGTGCCCCGCAATAGGACTGGAACGTGGAAATGCCCATTTTCGACATCACCTTGAGGATGCCCTTGCCGACAGCCTTGACGTAGCGGGCGTGCATGTCCTCTTCGCTCAACGCTTCGGAGACCCGTTTGCCCAGGTCGGACACCGTGTCGAAGGCCAGGTACGGGTTGATGGCTTCCGCGCCGTAGCCGATCAGCAGGCAGAAGTCGTGCACCTTGCGGGGCTCGCCGGTTTCCACGACCAGGCCGACATCGGTCCTCAGCCCTTCGCGGATCAGGTGGTGATGGACCGCCGCCGTCGCCAGCAGGGCCGGGATCGCGATGCGGTCGCCGTTAATGCTGCGGTCCGACAGAATCAGGATGTTGTGACCCTGGCGCACGACTTCGGCGGCCTTGGCGCATATGGCTTCCAGCGCCGGGGCCAGCCCTTGCGCGCCGTCGGCGGACGAAAAGCAGATATCAAGGTTATAGGTGCGGAAGGCCTTGTCCACCAGATGCTCGATATGGCGGATTTTCTCCAGGTCGACGTTCGACAGAATGGGCTGGCGGACTTCCAGGCGCTTATGGGTGCCGCCGGTCTCCAGGTCGAGAAGATTGGGCCTGGGTCCGATCAGGGACACCAGCGACATCACCGATTCCTCGCGGATCGGGTCAATCGGCGGGTTGGTCACTTGCGCGAAATTCTGGTGGAAATAATCGTACAGCAGCCTCGGGCGGTCCGACAGAACGGCGGGCGGAATGTCCCGGCCCATGGACCCGATCGGGTCCTGGCCGCCCACCACCATGGGGGCGAGGAAGAACTTGATGTCTTCCTGGGTGTAGCCGAAGGCCTGCTGGCGGTCGAGCAGCGTCTGCGTGTCGGGCGGCATGGCGGCAACCTCGGACGGCAGGTTTTCCAGATGAATCTGGGTTTCGTTCAGCCACCGCTGATAAGGCTTGGCGCGGGCCAGTTCGTCTTTGAGTTCGTTGTCGTCGACGATGCACTGACGTTCCAGGTCGATCAGCAGCATCTTACCCGGCTGCAGACGCCATTTCTTGATGATGCGTTCTTCCGGCACCGGCAAAACGCCGACTTCCGAGCCCAGGATCACGATGTCGTCGTCGGTGATCACATAGCGCGCCGGGCGCAGTCCGTTGCGGTCCAGGGTCGCGCCGATCTGCAGCCCGTCGGTGAAGGCGATGGCCGCCGGTCCGTCCCAGGGTTCCATGACGGCGGCGTGGTATTCGTAAAAGGCGCGCCGTTCGTCGTCCATCAGGGGATGCCCGTCCCAGGCTTCCGGAATCATGATCATCATCGCATGGGCCAGCGAATAACCGCCGGCGACCAGCAATTCGAGGGCATTGTCGAAGGTCGCCGAATCCGAAGAGCCGTCGCCGATCAGCGGCCACAGCTTCTCCAGGTCGTCGCCGAGCAGCTCCGATTTCATGGAATTGCGCCGGGCCAGCATCCAGTTGATGTTGCCGCGGACCGTGTTGATTTCGCCGTTGTGGCACAGGTACCGGAACGGCTGCGCCAACGGCCACGACGGGAAGGTGTTGGTGGAAAACCGCTGGTGGACCAGGGCGAGCGCCGACTCGAAAAGGCTGTTGTTGAGGTCGAGAAAATATTTATCGACGTTGGGGGCCAGCATCATGCCCTTGTAGACGATGGTGCGCGCGGACAGCGACGTGATGTAGAAATGCCCGATGTCCTCGATATCCTCGTCCCAGACCGAATGATGGGCCAGCTTGCGGATAACAAACAGTTTGCGCTCGAAAGCATTGGTGTCGGCGCAGTTTTCGCCGCGGCCGATGAAGACCTGGCGGATGAGCGGCTCGATGGGTTTGACGCTGTCGCCCAGATAGCTGTTGTCGACGGGAACGTCGCGCCAGCCGAGCACCATCTGGCCTTCGGCCTGGGCGGCGGTTTCGATGGCCATGGCGCACGCGTTGAGGGACGTCTTGCCGTGCGGCAGGAACACCATGCCGACCGCGTAATCGCCTGCGGCGGGCAACTCGAAGCCCAGCTTTTCCGCTTCGGCGCGGAACAGGCGGTCCGGCAACTGCACCAGAATCCCGGCGCCGTCGCCGGCCAGCGGGTCGGCGCTGACGGCGCCCCGGTGGTCCAGATTGACGAGAATCTGGATTCCCTGGCGAACGATTTCATGCGACTTGCGGTTCTTTATATTGGCGATAAAGCCGATACCGCAGTTGTCGTGTTCGTTCCGTGGGTCGTATAAGCCTTGTGCTTCAGGCAATCCAACCGGCGTGGGCCAATCTCGCTGGCTCATCGTTTTTCAAAACCCTTTTTCATTAAACGGCCGGTGTGAATATCAGGTCCTGACCGTTTATGCCAGCTTCTTGAGGAGGAGATTCGCTCCCCACAGGGTGAATACCATAGTACATTTTGACCCGCCATGAAAACATGGGGCTTGGGCGGTGCGTATGGCGTTGCTATATTATTACCAGATATTGGGGAGTTTCAGTTTGCCGGTCCTACATATTGCGGTTCTTGCCCTGGTTCAGGGTATTACCGAATTTCTGCCCATCAGTTCCCAGGCGCACCTGCAACTGGTGTCGGCCTTTACCGGCTGG
>JAESSX010000183.1 GCA_016763915.1 Rhodospirillales bacterium | reverse complement strand
TAGTGAGTGTTGGTAGTTTGGAGAAGCTCGATGTTTGCGAACTAGAGGTTCTTCGTATTCTTTGTTTTGCATTATAAATTAGGAGATTTTTTTATGAGGCTAAACAGACGGAAATTCTTGCAGGTGAGTGCTGGTGTAGCGACAGCTATGGCATTGACGAGCAAGAGGGTTGGAGCTCAGCTGAAACCCGTAGTAAAAGTCGGGAATCCGCTGGAAGCTTATCCTGACAGACGGTGGGAAGAAGTCTACCGCGATCAGTATAAGTATGAGCGATCTTTTACGTATTGTTGTTCTCCGAACGACACCCATCAATGTCGCGTACGCGGATTCGTACGTAACGGCATTTTGATGCGTATCGAGCAGAACTACGATCACCACAAAGTTCGTGACCTGTATGGTAACCAAGCTGACGCTGCGTGGAACCCCCGCATGTGTCTGCGTGGTATGACGTATCCCCGCCGTGCATACGGTCCTTATCGGAATAAATATCCGATGATCCGTGTTGGTTGGAAGCAGTGGGCGGATGACGGTTTTCCGTATTTGGATAAAGAGAACCGTGAAAAGTATAAGATGACAAGCCGGGGCACGGACGAATTTGTCCGCATGACCTGGGATCAAACCTTCACGTATCTGGCGAAGGGGCACATTGCGGTTGCTAAGGCTTATAGTGGCATCCGCGGTGCACAACGCCTGAAAAACGAAGGTTACCAACCTGAGATGATCGAAGCAATGGGTGGATCCGGTCCGCGTACTTTTAAGTATCGCGGTGGTATGGGTCTTCTCGGCGTTGTTGGTAAATACGGCGTCTACCGCATTGCTAACATGATGGCTCTGTTGGACTCAATCATTCGCGGTCGTGGCCCTGGTAAAGTACTGGGCGGCCGGGCATGGTCCAACTACACCTGGCACGGCGATCAGGCTCCGGGACATTCCTGGACCCATGGTATGCAGACCTCTGATATCGACTTCGCGGATCATCGTTATGCGAAGATGACGATTCAGTGGGGTAAAAACCTGATCGAGAACAAAATGCCTGAAGCGCATTGGTACACAGAAATCATGGAGCGCGGTGGTACGCTGGTAGCGATTGCTCCTGAGTACAATCCGCCTGCAACTAAAGCGGATTACTGGATACCGGTACGTGCGGGTCTGTCCGACATCGCGTTGTTTTTGGGTTGTGCCAAAATTATCATGGACGAAGGCCTTGTGGACATCGATTTCGTGAAGGACTACACAGATATGCCTCTGTTGGTTCGAACGGATACGCTGGTCCGGTTGCATCCGGATGATTTCATTCCGGGTTACAAGCCGCAACAACTGCCGAAAGACGGCTTCACCACGAAGTGGATGAAGAACTTCAACCGCTCCAAGATGCCTGACTATACCGTATGGGATACTAATACGGATAAGCCGGTTGCTATCACGCGTGAAGACATCGGCGCTAAGATGAGGAAGAAAAATATCGATCCTTCATTGGACGGTGTTTATGACATTAAACTCGTAAACGGCAAAACCATTACGGTAATGCCTCTTTATGAGATGTATAAAGTTCACCTTAAGGATTACGACATTGATACGGTCAACCAGATCTGTCACGCTCCGAAGGACTTAACCATCCGCTTGGCTCGCGACATGGCTACCATCAAACCTGTTGAGATCCATTATGGTGAAGGTATCAACCATTACTTCCACGGAACAATGCATAACCGCGCGTCTTATGTTCCTCTGATGCTGACGGGTAATGTTGGTCCTAAAGGTTCCGGCGCTCATACATGGGCTGGTAACTACAAGGCTGGCAACTACCAGGGTTCGCATTGGTCGGGACCTGGTTTCGCGGCGATGGTTGCAGAAGATCCTTTCAACCCGATCATGGACATTACCAAGAACGTAGACTGGAAGAATGTCAAGGGTTACCTGAAGGGTGAGGAAGTCAGCTACTGGGCGCATCGTGATAAAGCGTTGATCGTCAATACCCCGCGCTATGGCCGGAAGGTATTCACGGGTCGTACGCATATGCCGACGCCGACCAAGCTGTGCTGGTATGTTAACGTTAACGTTATCAACAATGCTAAGTGGTTCTACGAGCTGGTATTCAACACGAACAACAACGTAGACATGATCGTTGCTCAGGACATCGAGTTCACCGGTTCCTGCGAATACAGCGACATCGTATTGGCACCGAACAGCTGGGCCGAGTTCGAAAGTTATGAGATCACTTGTGCATGTTCGAATCCGTTCCATCAGATCTGGGGCGGCACGGGAATCAAGCCTATCTTCGATACCATCGATGATAACCTGATTCATCGTGAGTTCTCTATCCGGTTAGCGGAAGTGACGGGTGACAAGCGTTTTGCCGATATCATGAAGGTTTATGAAGGTAAAGCGCCGAACCGCACGAAAGCTATGATTCGCCGGTTGTTCACGACGTCTACAACGGGTATGGGTTACAACATCGACGATATCATCAACGGCAAGTATGGTGAGCCGGGATGTTGTCTGTTGCTGTTCAGAACTTATCCGCGTACTCCCTTCTGGGAGATGTATACGGAGTCTAAACCGTACTACACGCCTAACGGCCGCCTCCAGTTCTACAACGATGAGCCGGAAGCGATAGAATACGGTGAAAACTTCATCGTTTCGCGGGAAGGCCCAGAAGCAACGCCTTATCTGCCGAACGTAATCATTTCTACTAATCCTTACATCCGCCCGGATGATTACGGAATTCCGGAAGACGAGCAAGATCCGGATCTTCGTCACGTTCGAAACATCAAGAAGCCTTGGTCTGCTGTACGTACGACCAAAAACTTCTTGTGGGAGAAGGGTTATCGGTTCTATTGTGTAACTCCTAAATCACGTCATACAGCGCATAGTTCTTGGGCAACCACTGACTGGAACATGATCTGGAACAACAACTTTGGTGATCCTTATCGAATGGATAAACGATCTCCAGGTGTTGGTGAGTGGCAGGTACACATGAATCCGTTCTTGTGTAAAGATCTTGGTATCAACGAAGGTGACTATGTATATTGTGATGCGAATCCTGCTGATCGACCATACATTGGTTGGAAACCTTCAGATCCAAGATACAAAGTGGCACGGCTGATGTTACGGGCTAAGTACAACCCGGCATATCCGTATCACACCACCATGATGAAACACGCTACGTGGATTTCCACCGAGCGTTCAGTTAAGGCTCATGAAGAACGGCCTGATGGACGAGCGATGTCAATGACCACTCCTTACCAGAGTAACTTCCGGTATGGTGGTCAGCAATCTATTACGCGATCTTGGTTAATGCCTATGCATCAGACTGATACTCTGTTCCATAAAGCAAAATCCAAGATGAAGTTCAAACACGGCTACGAAGCTGATAACCATGCGGTTAATGCAGTACCGAAAGAAACGCTGGTTAAATTCTCCAAAGCTGAAGATGGTGGATTGCATGGTAAAGGACTCTGGGAACCAGTTCGAACTGGTTACACCCCAGAATCACCGTTGAAAGATCGTTTTGCTGAGATGTATCTCGCGGGACAGTATGTACGTGTGAAAATCTAAAGTGATAGGGGGCCCTCTCAATTGTGGGAGGGTCTTCAATCGATTTATCAACATTTAACCAATGTTAACAAGGAGATACTATAATGCCTGAAGTCTATAACTGGCAGCTGGGTCGGATGGCCACTTACGTCTACGACGAAAAGCATCCGAAAGAGCAGTTCACATTCGTATTTAATACGAATCGTTGTATTGCTTGTCAGACCTGTACAATGGCCCATAAATCTACCTGGACCTTTTCAAAGGGTCAGGAGTATATGTGGTGGAATAATGTAGAAACGAAACCTTACGGTGGCTATCCTCAATTTTGGGATTGGAAGATCCTGAAAATGTTGGAGCAGTCTAATCCGGGCCAGAATGTTTGGAACGTACGTAAGACCTCTAATAAAGCGATCCATGGTGTTTACGAAGGTGTTACCATCTTCGAAGCTCCTGCAAAGATCGGTTTGAACCAGCAAGCTATCGGTTATGTACCGACTGATGAAGAGTGGCGTTTCCCGAATTTCGGTGAAGATACCGCTCATGGTCGTGAGTTCACCCAGTCCCGTGAGGGAACATTTGGTGGTGATAACGGCACGAAGTCAGTACTGCCAGAGCATAAAATCTGGTTTTTCTACCTACAACGCATCTGTAATCACTGCACGTACCCCGGTTGTTTGGCGGCGTGTCCTCGAAAGGCAATCTACAAACGCCAAGAGGATGGCATCGTTCTGATCGATCAGAGTCGTTGTCGTGGTTATAAAAAGTGTGTAGAGCAGTGTCCTTACAAAAAGCCGATGTTCCGCGGAACAACGCGTATTTCTGAAAAATGTATCGCTTGTTATCCCCGTATTGAGGGTCTCGATCCTCTGACGGAAGGTGATCAAATGGAAACACGTTGTATGGCTGCTTGTGTTGGTAAGATCCGATTGCAGGGTCTTGTCAAAATCGGTGGTAACGGTGAATGGGCACATGATCCTGATAATCCACAGTATTATCTGATTCGGGATCGTAAGGTTGCTCTACCATTGTATCCTCAGCTGGGTACGGAGCCTAACGGTTACTACATTCCGTCACGGCACGTTCCGCGTTCTTACTCTCAGCAGATGTTTGGACCTGGTGTTGATCATTCTATCGATCAGTACATGGTTCCAGATCGTGATCTGTTAGGAGTATTGCAGCTGTTCCGGACGACCCAACGTATCATCTTCAAATGGAAACGTGAGCCAGGTCCGAAAATTTTCGAGACCAATATTCACGGTAAGAAGTTTGAGATGTATAACGACACGGTCATCGGGTTTAACAGAAAAGGTAAAGAAATCATCCGTGTTACGGTTGAAGAGCCTTTTTATGTTCGACCTGAAGAACATCCGGGTGCAATTTAAGAGGCGAAACGACGCTCGCAGTTTAGCGGCGTAATTAATACGGGAGTGTGGCGGATCGTAAGGTCCGCCGCACCTTCGGAATTTCGTTGCGACGGGCGTAACTTTAAATCCCGTAAACAGTATGTTAACGAGGAGGGAACACTTGTGAGTAAAAAATCTATTGTTTTTATGATGTTGTTTGCTTTCGTACTTGGATTATCAAGTGCAAATGCGGCTACCATCAAAGCTATTAAAGTTCAGGGAGCTATTCCGATGAATGCGGATGACCCTTTCTGGACACGTTACGGTCCTACATTCCACAAGCACACGATGGTGGATTTGGATCCGCAGATGATCACCAATCCCATGTGGCCAGCTCCGGCTACCAAATGGGTGAATGTTCGTGCCGCTACAAACGGCAAGGAAATCGCAGTTCGCTTGAGCTGGACAGACGCAACCCGTAATGACATCATGATTCGATCTCAGCAGTATAAAGATCAAGCAGCCATCATGTTTCCGGTAAACCAGTCTGGCGAAGAGCCTCCATTCACAATGGGTGGAGACGGCGAGCGTGTTAACATTTGGCAGTGGAAAGCGACTTGGGATAAAGAAGGCGCTGGAACGACTGGCAATAATGGCATGCAGGACATGGAAGATCAATATGAGTTCATGGCTATGGGTTCAGGTAGTTACTATATGTATGAGCCCGATGGCAAGCTGAGTGGTAAAGAGCCTTCACATACTTCTGGTTCTAAAGCAACGGCAGGAAAGGGCCAGGGAGCTGGAGATATCAGCAAGCGTCATTCTTATGTTGATTTTGGTATGGGTAAAAATGAAGGCGTGTACAACCCGGGTCGTGCTACCGGTAACATGCTTTCCGATGCTTCAATGCGCATTTCTCCAATTGAAGATCTGAATGCAGAAGGGTTTAGTACCCTGACCACTCAGGCTCATCAGGATGTAATGGGCAGTGGCAACTGGTCTAACAACCGGTGGTCT
>JAESSX010000182.1 GCA_016763915.1 Rhodospirillales bacterium | reverse complement strand
TGAGGGACATCGAGGAAAAACTGAACGGCGACGATCTGGTTATCGTGTCGCCCGATGTCGGCGGCGTGCTGCGCGCCCGCGGGCTGGCCAAGCGCCTGAACGCGGATCTCGCCATTATCGACAAACGCCGCGAGAAAGCCGGTGTTTCCGAAGTCATGAACATCATCGGCGACGTCAAGGACCGGCGCTGCGTGCTGGTTGACGATATCGTCGATTCCGCCGGCACGTTGTGCAACGCCGCCGAAGCCCTGATGGAGCAAGGCGCGAAATCGGTGCACGCCTATGTCACGCACGGGGTTCTGTCCGGCGGCGCGGTGGCCCGGGTGACGTCTTCGCCGTTGGAAAAACTGGTGATTACCGATTCCATCCAGGGTACGGAAGCGGTGCGAATCTCCCATAATATCGAACAATTGACCATCGCGCCGCTGATGGCGGAGGCGATAAAAAGGATCAGCGAGGAATCCTCCGTTTCCGGTCTTTTTGATTAATCGGAAAACCCGCACTTCATTGATTGACCGGACGGGCCAAGGCGGGTATGTATCCTCCGCCTTAAAGATGGCAAATCGCCGCCGGAACCCATGTTTAAGAACCGGCCGGGCGAAACCAAGGAGAATTTATTATGGCTCAATCGACAGCCCTCGCTGGCGAACCGCGCGACAGATCAGGTACAGGCGCCGCACGCGCAACGCGCCGTGCAGGACGCGTTCCCTGTATTATTTACGGGAACAAGGAAGAACCGGTGTTGATTTCCATCGACCCCAAGGATCTGCAAAAGCAGCTTCGCGGACCGGGCTTCTTCGCCCGCGTGTTCGAAATCGAAGTCGGCGGCCAAAAGCACCGGGTTCTGGCCCGCGACCTGCAGGTTGATCCCGTCACCGACCGTCCCATTCATGTCGATTTCATGCGCTTCAGCGCCGCCACCCGTCTCAATATCGACGTTCAGGTGGTGTTCGAAAACCATGAAGAAAGCCCCGGCATCAAGCGCGGCGGCGTTCTCAACGTCGTCCGCCATACGGTCGAAATGCGTTGCAAGCCGGACGGCATCCCTGAGAAACTCACCGTCGACCTGACCGGGCTTGAAATCGGCGACAGCGTCCACATCAGTTCGATCGAACTGCCCGAGGACGTCGAGCTGATCATCGCCGAACGCGACTTTACCATCGCCACCATCGCCGCGCCGACGCTTCTGGTTGAAACCGAAGAAGAAGAGGGCGAAGAAGGCGAAGGCATCGAGGGCGAAGAAGGCGAAGGCGTCGAGGGCGAAGAAGCTGCCGCCGAGGGCGAAGAAAAAGCCGAAGGCGACAAGGACTAACCTTCGCCGACCGGAGGATGCATCATGCTTTTGCTGGTCGGCTTGGGGAATCCAGGGTCCGAATACGCCAAAAACCGTCACAACATCGGTTTTATGGCCATCGACGCGATTGCCGAGCGCTATTCCTTCGCTCCGTTCCGTAAGAAGTTCCAAGGCCTTTTGGCCGAAGGCGTCCTCGACGGCGTCAAGGTGCTGGCGCTGAAGCCGCAAACCTTTATGAACGAATCCGGGCGCGCGGTCGCCGCGGCCTGCGCGTTTTATAAAATCCGGCCCGAAGACATCGTCGTGCTGCATGATGAAATCGATTTGGCGAGCGCCAAGGTCCGCGTCAAGCGGGGCGGCGGTCATGCCGGGCATAACGGGCTGCGTTCCATCCACGATCACATTGGCTCTGAGTATGGCCGTGTGCGCTTAGGCATCGGCCATCCCGGCGACAAGGACAAGGTGAGCGGCCATGTGCTGAAGGATTTTTCCAAGGCCGACACCGAATGGGTGGACAAGGTTATCAATGCCGTCGCCGACCATGCCGGCCTGCTGGCAGCCGCCAGGGACAGCGATTTCCTGACCCGGGTCATGGCGGACGTCAACCCGCCCCGGGCCCACAAACCAAAACCGGAAACGAACAGTAAAACGGATACCAAAGATGGGCTTTAACTGCGGCATCGTCGGGCTTCCCAATGTCGGCAAATCGACGTTGTTCAACGCCCTGACCGAATCCCAGGCGGCCGAAGCCGCCAATTTCCCGTTCACCACCATCGAACCCAACGTGGGCCGGGTGTCGGTGCCCGATGACCGTCTGGATGCCCTGGCGGCGATCGCTCATCCGGAGCAGGTTCTGTCGACACAACTGGAATTCGTCGATATCGCCGGTCTGGTCAAAGGGGCGTCCAAGGGCGAGGGGTTGGGCAACAAGTTTCTCGGCAACATCCGCGAGGTCGACGCCATCGTTCACGTGCTGCGCTGTTTCGACGGCGGCGATGTCACCCATGTGGACGGCGCCGCCGACCCGGTCAGCGACGCCGAAACGGTGACCACGGAACTGATGCTGGCGGACATGGAAAGCCTGGCCAAACGGATCGATCCCCTGACCAAGAAGACGCGCGGACAGGACAAGGCGGCGGTGGTCGAACTGGCGTTGGTAAAACGCGCCCTGGAACTGCTGGAAAACGGCCAGCCGGCGCGTAAGCTGGATATTACCGAGGATGAACGCAAGCCCTTTCACATGCTCGGGCTGCTGACCTCGAAACCGGTTCTGTACGTCCTCAATGTGGACGAGGACTCGGCCGCCGAGGGCAATGCCCTGAGCGCCAAAGCCGCCGCCATGGCGGCTGACGAGGGGGCGGCCTCGGTGGTGATCTCGGCCAGGATCGAAGAAGAAGTATCGCAACTGAGCGATCCCGCCGATCGGCTGGAATTTCTGGAAGCCTTAGGGTTGACCGAAACCGGCCTGACCAGGGTGGTGCGCGCCGGACACAAGCTATTGGGGTTGGCGACGTTTTTCACCGTCGGGCCGAAGGAGGTCCGGGCCTGGACGATCCCCGAGGGCGCGACGGCCCAGGAATCCGCCGGCGTCATCCATACCGATTTCGCACGCGGCTTCATCGCCGCCGAGACCATCGGCTATGACGATTACATTTCGCTGGGCGGCGAACAGGCGGCCAAGGACGCCGGCAAAATGCGCGCCGAAGGCCGCACCTACGAGGTCAAGGACGGCGACGTGTTGCTGTTCCGGTTCAACGTCTAGGGCATTCGTTCCGGGCGGGCTTGGCACCAGAGTTTATCGCTACTGCCTGATTGGGGTACCTCTTTCTGGAATCGTCTCGCTAATAGGGCGGTACGGTTAAAGGATTTGGATTGACCGAAGAATAAATTCGGCGTCTTCCAGGTTCTTTGGGTAATAATGCAGGCGGGTGCCGCTATAGATTATCAAGTACAACTTGTTTTCTTTTTTGGCTCCTACTGCAAACCCTTCGCGAAATAGTCCATCTTCCAGGGTATAGGAGAATTCCGCTCTGAACCCGTCAAGGAGGCCGAACTTGAAGGGGCGGAAATTCCTGGATGTAATTCCGACAACGCCTACAGCGGTGGCGCTGGTTTCGATAAATTCCTTTATTTCCAGGAAGGACATATCGCTTTTGTACTCGGGGAGGTCTCCCTGTGTAGCGTTTTTGAAAAGTAAGTCGCCGTCCGACAATCCGTTTACAAAACGCAGTTCCTGTAGCCCGGACCCGTCAACGGTCCAGATTTCCGTATTTCCCTGGCTTGCTTTGCTCCAGGCAATCTCGGAGCGAATAGTGTAAACCCCTCCTATCTCGATTTTTCCTCGCGGGATCAGGCTGTAATACGTACAACCGGTGATCAGAAGGATGAGGGGGAAAATTAAAGAAAGCCGTACCATTGTCAGGTTCATTTCATGGTTTCAATTAGGTGTTTAATCATCAGTGCGTCCGGGGCGTCCGGTTGCAGTTCCAGGTAACGCTGATACGAGGCCCGTGCATTTCCCTGTTGTTTTAATTTTGAGAAAACCATCCCCATTGATCGGTGGATTTCAGGTGGCGGCGTACCGATGTTCAATGCCTTTTGGTAGGCGGCCAGAGCTTTTTCCACATCCTTTTCCTTTTTACGCAGGCGATAAACCTCACCCCTGAAATACTTTACCTCGGGGATGTTTTCTCCGTCTTCTTCCAGCATTTTCAACAATTCCAGGGTTTGTGAATACTGCCCAAGGCGAAGGTCGTCGCGAAGAAAAGATTTCCGGTGAGGAAGAAAGACGTCAAGAAAGCGTTGCCGGCCTTTTTCGCCGGTATGGCCTTCAGCAATGGCTTGGTTTGCCATACGTCTCAAGGTCTTGAACCTTTCTTCTGGTTGCGGGTGGGTTTCCAGAAAAAGTGACCGGAACCGGAATTCGTCCGAAGCCTTATCTTCGCGGATAAGTTGGTTCCAGACCACGGAAGCCTCCCGGGGGTCATAGCCGCTTTCGACCAGAAACTTAAGCCCAATGGCATCGGATTCCCGTTCATTGTCCCGGCTGAAAGATGCAAGCGAGCCCTGGGCCAACAATTGCGCAAGATTACCAGCAGAAGGAACGCCGGCATAAGCAGCCGCCATTTGAACAAAAATCAGAAAATTATATGTCGATATGGAGTCACGCATTCTCTGTATCGAGTGGCGGCGAAGGTAATGTCCGATCTCGTGGCCCAAGACAGCGGAAATCTGTGCTTCGTTCCGTGATCTCAAAATGAGTCCCGTCCACACCTGCATGACACCGTTGGGCATCATCGAGGCATTGAAAACGGGAACGCGAACGACGTAGGTACGGATGTCCTTGCAATAGGGGCCTGCCAATTTACAAACCAAACCACTGATATAGGAATTTATTTCAGGGTCGCGAACTAGGTTTCCGGACGTTTTTAATTGAGCTTCGACATTATCCACGGTCATCCATAAACCCGCTTCGTCGGTATTCAGGGCAGGTCTGATGCCGGGGCCAATGTCGGGCAATGTATAAACGCTTTGCTCGTCGCCTTCCCGTGCCTGGGGGTCTTTTTCGCCGGAGGTTGAGGGTGCCTGAAGGATGTCGAACAAGGGTTTGTCTTGGCCGGGAAGGGTCACGCATCCTGTGCTCAACAGGAGAATTAATGTGGACAGCGCTAAATTTTTGGATCGCATTATTTAGGAAAATCCGTCAACAGAACGGACACGGTTTCTTCCGCCGGCTTTCTTTCCCTTAAATCGCCAAAGCCCCGAGCCAAGCGGTTGAACCAGACGATGTCACCACTATCGAGGTCGACCAATGACGCGAACCCGATTTGTGTGCCGCCCTGCAGACCGACTCCCAGAAGTGCGGCGGCAAGGAAGATGGCAACGGCCCGGCCGCTGCTGGTGTAGCTGTCGCGAATATAAAGGAACAAGGCATAGTCCGCGTTGTATTTATTGCGCAGAACTTTGACCTTTGGACCCAGGGTCCAGTCAAACTGTTCCTTTTTGCTGGGCAACTCAAAAATTGGAACATATTTATGGACCAGAATTGCGTTGCCGACTGCACCATGAAGTTTTCTTAGCTGAACAAGGTTGGATTCGATCTGGAAATCGCTTTCATTCAATTCGTAAAAAGCGAATTTGGCGCCAAGTTGGCTCATTTTGTCGTTAAGAATAGCGGTGACAAGCTTTTTTGCTTTTGCGGTCCATTCGGCGTTTGGCTCCGGGGTGCCCCCTGCATTCAATTCACTGAGTTCAATGTCCGTGGGCATCAGCAATACCCTGATACCGGGGTCTGGTCTTGCAAGGTGTTTGCTGACATAGAAAGAGGTGGTTTGACACCCGGATAGAACAAGGCTGATGGTCATCACCACACCCAGCAAACGGCTAAAGGCGCGAAGCTTCATATTCCCCCCCCCAGGACTGCGTTCTCTCTTTGTTTTTTTACCTTAGGCAAAGTCACGGTAGTTGTCGATACAGAATCCTTACACCATAA
Source organism: Rhodospirillales bacterium (assembly GCA_016763915.1). The sequence goes on along the minus strand of JAESSX010000182.1, from coordinate 298 downwards.
CCCGTATAGGCTGTTGCAGCGTCCGCTCCTTTTTGCGGTCTTTGTCGGATGGGGCTTTTGCGCTACGTTAACGCCGCAAAACAACAGGGAGAGTTAAATGGGCGAGATCATCAAGTTGACGGCGTCGGACGGGCACGAATTTGACGCCTACCGCGCCCAGCCGGTCAGAGAGGCCCAGGGCGGCCCCCGGGGGGCTGTCGTCGTCATCCAGGAAATCTTCGGCGTCAACGCTCACATCCGAGACGTCGTCGACGGCTTTGCCTCCGAGGGTTACCTAGCCATCGCACCGGCGCTGTTC
>JAESSX010000012.1 GCA_016763915.1 Rhodospirillales bacterium | reverse complement strand
GACGCCGCCCAGGCGGTCGGTGAGGGTGTGGAAATTGGCTGTGACGGCGTCCAGATCGATGGTCAGAACGGCGCCGGCATGCCACTCGGGCACGTTGGCCGCCTCAAACCGGTCGTTGGGCGGGGGGGTGCTGGACATGGCGGGGCGGTCTTAATGGTCGGGATTGTGCTGGAAGTCGTAGTCGCTGAAGCGGGTGAAGGCGCCGGTGAACTGCAGTTTGACGTCGTCAATGGGGCCGTGGCGCTGCTTGGCGACGATCACATCGGCCAGGTTGGCGACCTTATCCCTGGCATCCTCCCATTTTCTCATCCGTTCGTCGAACTTGGCTGAGTCCCCGTCGGCGCGGTAGCTGGGCTTTTTGCGCTCCAGGTAGTATTCCTCGCGGTAGATGAAGGCGACCACGTCGGCGTCCTGTTCGATGGAGCCCGATTCGCGCAGGTCCGACAACTGCGGGCGGGGCGGATCGCGTTGTTCGACGGCGCGCGACAATTGCGACAGCGCCATCACCGGCACTTCCAGTTCCTTGGCCAGGGTCTTCAGCCCGCGGGTGATTTCCGAGACCTCCTGGACCCGGCCGTCGTTGCGCGACGATCCGCTGCCGGAAATCAATTGCAGGTAATCGACGACGATGAAGCCCAGGTTATGCTGGCGTTTCAGCCGCCGCGCCCGGGTGCGAAGGGCGCTGACCGTCAACGCCGGGGTGTCGTCGATGAAGATCGGAATATTATGCAGCGTGCTCGAGGCGGCGGACAGGCGGTTGAATTCCTCGGTCGCCAGTTCGCCCTTGCGCATGCGGTCGGACGAGATGTCGGACTGTTCCGACAGGATGCGGCTGGCCAGTTGTTCGGCCGACATTTCCAGCGAGAAGAACCCGACCACGGCGCCTTCGCGGCCGTCGCTCTCGTAATAATCCTTGGCCGCGTTATAGGCGATGTTGGTGGCCAGCGCGGTTTTGCCCATACTCGGCCGTCCCGCGAGAATGAGCAGATCCGACGGATGCATGCCGCCCAACAGGGAGTCCAGATCCCGGAACCCGGTGCCGACCCCGGCCAGCCCGCCCTCGCGGTTGTGGGCGATGGTGGCGATTTCGATGGCCGCGATGACCGATTCCCGGAACGCCTTGAAGCCGCCTTCGTAATCGCCCGACGTGGCCAGGTCATACAGGCCCTGTTCGGCGGTTTCGATCTGGCTGGTGGCGGTGTCATCGACCGCCCCGCCATAGGCCGCGTTGACCACGTCCTCGCCCAAGGCGATCAGTTCGCGTTTCAGATACAGGTCGTAAACGACGTTGCCGTATTCGCCGGCGTTGATGACCGTCACCGCCGAGCCCGCCAGTTCCGCCAGATACTTGGGCCCGCCGATGTCGGCCAGGTTCTCGTCGGCCTCGAAATACCGTTTCAGCGTGATCGGGTCGGCGATCTGGCCGCGTTCGATGAGCTTTGAGGCGGCCTCGAAAATGCGCCCGTGCTGCGGATAGGCGAAATGCTCGGGCCGCAAATACTCGGACACCTGCTCATAGGCCCGGTTGTTGACGAAAATAGCGCCGAGCAGGCTTTTTTCGGCCTCCAGGTTGTGCGGCATGGTGCGGAACGGGTTCGCGCCATCGGTATCCTGCGATCCGCCGGATGCGCCGTTCGGATCAAGGTCGGGGGGAAGCCCGTTCAGGGTCGTTATCGTTGTCGATGCCATGCCCCGAAGCTAGGTAAAATGATCCCGGCGGGCTACCAATAATAACGGGGATAAAGACGGTTTTCTGTGCATAAGCCGGAAAAATTTCAGCCCGGCGGCGCCGGCGCCTACAAAGCAACCGGGTAACCGGTCTGGGGTTCGGATTTGGCGAACCCGGATTCCAGTTCACCGATATAGTCCCGGGTCAGCGGCACCGCGTCCTGCGATTTGGCGAGTTGGATCTGGAACACCGTGGTCGCCAGGTAGCGGAAAGTGATTTCGCTGATGGTCAGGTAATATTCCCACAACCGGCAGAATCTCTCGTCGTAAAGCTTCTCCGCCCTGGTCCGGTTGGCGAGGAAGCGTTGGCGCCAGCATTTGATCGTTTTCGCGTAATGCAGCCTCAGGACCTCGATATCGGTGGTCCAGAGCCGGGTTTTCTCGATCGCCGGCAGGATTTCGGACAACGCCGGCAGGTAGCCGCCGGGGAAAATGTCCTTGCGGATCCAGGGATCGGTGAAGCCGCAGCCGTCGGAACCCTAAAAGGGGTGGGGCTTTCCGGTGGCGTCGATGACCGTCAGTTTGCCCACCCGGATCAGGCTCTTGAGCAACAGCGAAACCAGCATTGCCTAGGACCTCCTTTCGGATGCGGGCGACATTCAGACCCAACTCCCGACCGTATTCGATCGGAATTCCCCCAGGAAACGTCACGTCACACGACACCTATTTCGGGCATCGGGAAACAAAAACGAATACGGCGCGTGTTAAAATGTATATCGAAGCAAATTCGGAAATTTTCAGGTATTCGTGCAACCTGAAAAGCCTGGCTGCCTTCTCTGTGAAGGATCAGCTGTTAATTCAAATCGAGGGATGGCGCGACTTGATTTGAGTCAAGTCCGCCTTGATTCCCCGAACACGATTTGGTGAACGAAGCCGGTCCTATTCGGACGAGTTGTTCTCGGCTTTGCTGTCGGCGTCCGCTTGCCCCTCGGCGTCTTCGTCCGCTTCCGGCTGCGGGGCGGCGCCGTCCTCGAAGATCTCGTCGGCCTGTTCGGCGACGGCTTCCATGGCGGCTTCTTCCACGACCGCGGTATCCTGGGCTTCTTCTTCCAAGCTGGAGGATACGGCCTTGCCGGTTTTGGCCTGGATTTCGGCTTCTTCGACCGAGCGCGCGACATTGGCGACGACCGTGACGAAGACTTCCGGATGCAGGGCGATGCGAATGTCATACAGGCCGAGCGCCTTGATCGGGTGGGGCAGTTTAATCTGCTGGCGGGTGATGGTGAACCCGGACTCGGTAACCCCGGCGGCGATGTCGCGGGCGTTGACGGAACCATACAGCTGGCCCGCATCGCCGGCCTGGCGGGTCATGATGACGGACAGTCCGTTCAGCTTTTCACCCAGCTTTTCGGCATCTTTTCGGGTTTCCAGGTTGTCGGCCTCAAACTGGGCGCGCTTGGTCTCGAAATGCTTTTTGTTGGTCTCGGTGGCCCGCAGCGCCTTGCCCTGGGGCAGAAGATAATTGCGCGCATAGCCGCTTTTGACCTGAACCGTGTCGCCCATCTGGCCGAGCTTGTCGATTTTTTCCAGCAGAATGATATCCATAGTATTCGCTCCATTGTTCCGGGCGTTGCCCGAGAGGTTAATCGTTAAGGTCTAAAGGCCCCGCCATGCGATGGCGAAGGCCGCTCCATAATTCGACGAGGCCGATGCCCGCCACCACCAGCGTTACCCAACCCGACAACACCAGCACCAGGTACACCGCCACCAGCATTATCTTGCCGCCTGGGCGTTCCCGGACCCATGTGTGGATCACCGCAAGGCCCAAAAAAAAGAACGGCAACGCCAGGATCATCGCCAGATTGCGGCCGGTATACTCCATTTCCCCCGGTCCCAGCAATGCCAAAGCGGCGGCGGCCACCAGCGGCCAGGACATCCACTGCGGAAGCCGCAGGTCGACATAGGCCGGAGTCGGGCGGATGGCTTTGTTTCTTTTGGCCAGAAGATTCTGCGCGATGACGGCGTTGAGGACCGTCATCACCAGCCAGGAAACGCCGAGCGCGCCGGGAAACATGGGCGACATCATGTCGACGATGCTGACCCGGTGCGCGGGCTCCCATTCCGGGGCCAAGGACTGGAGAATGCGGTCCAGGTTGTCCGAAATCAGGCCTGAGAGGCCGCCGTGGACGCTGCCCAGGCTGGCCATCGTCGCCACCACCAGCATCGCCGCCACCAGCATCGTCAGCCAGCTCAACATGTCGCCGACGGGATACCATTGGACATCGTTGGGCGTGGCGCCGGGGCGTTTCAGCAGCATCTGGCGAACCACCAGCCAGACCGGAAGCGCCTGCATCAGTCCGAAAATACCGGCCGCCAGTCCACCGCCGAGCATGCCCGCGATCATGAACCCGGCGGCGCTGCCGATGGCGGCACTTTGGGGTCCGAAGGCCAGCCCGGCCAGGAACAACGGCAAATCCGCCATATAGACCAGCAACATCGCGCCCGGCGTGTGGCTGATAAAAGCGGTCGCGGCAAGGGCGCTCAAAACGCCGGCGCCGAGGGCGATCAACGTTTCCTTGGACATGGCTGATTCCAGGCTTTTTACGAGACGTCCGGGGGTTGCGCGCGCAGGCGCGCGCCCCGGACGAAGCGAACTACTTGATAAGGAACGGCATCAGTGCCAGAAAACGGGATTTTTTGATCGCCCGGGCCAGTTCGCGCTGTTTCTTGGCGGAAACGGCGGTAATGCGGCTGGGCACGATCTTACCGCGTTCCGAAGTGAACCGGGTCAGCAGCTTGATGTCCTTATAGTCGATTTTCGGCGCGTTCGGGCCGGCAAACGGGCAGGACTTGCGCCGGCGGAAAAAAGTCGGACGCTTGCCGCCGCCGGGACCACCGGCGCCACCTTCTTGGGGGCTCATTTGGCGTCTCCTTCATCCTTT
>JAESSX010000181.1 GCA_016763915.1 Rhodospirillales bacterium | reverse complement strand
GATCCGAAATCGGTTTTCTATTGTTCGTTGACGGCGCCCAGCACCACCACGGCCGAGCTCGGGAAACTGGTCCAACTTTTTACCACCTACCATGGCCACGGCCCCGAAAGCGAGCTGATTTTCCTTTTCGACGAGGTCCAGTACGTCAGGAATTGGCAAAAAGCGCTGCTGGAAATCGCCGAAGCGTGGCCGAAGGCGCGGGTCGTCGGCGTCGTTTCCTCCGCCGCCCCGGCCCTGACCACCGGCGAAGTCTCGTCCCAGGGCCGGATTTCGGTGTTCGTGCTGCCGCCGCTGACGTTTATCGAGTTCCTACGTTTCAGGGGCTCGGAGGAAAAGCTTTTCGGTCCCGAGGGGGGCCAAGCCGGACAGTCGTTGGCGGTGTCGCAGGGCGTGCTCAGGGCGCTGAATGCCGAGTTCCACCGTTACGTCAATTTCGGCGGTTTCCTCGAGGCCGTCCTGCCCCTGGCCCAGGGCAACCCGGCCCCCACCTTCATCCGCGACGGGGTCGCCGATAGGGTGCTGCACAAGGACCTGGCCAGCCTGTCCGGGGTCAACGACGCCCGCGAACTGAACCGGCTGTTCGCCCTTGTAGCCGTCAACACCGGCCTGGAAGTGACCATGGAGGAATTGGCCAAGGCCACCAGCACGGCCAAGAACACGCTGCGCAAATATCTCGATTACCTGGAATCGGCGTTCCTGATTCGCCGCCTTCCCCGGGTCGACCGGCAGGGCAAGCGTTTTCAACGCGCCGTCGCCTTCAAGGTCTACCTGACCTCGCCGTGCCTCTACGCCGCATTGTTCGGGCCGGTGGCCCCGGAAAGCGAGGTCTTTCCCCGCCTGGCGGAGACCGCCCTGGTCGGGCAGTGGCTGGGCTCAAGCGCCATGGCGGACCTGGCCTACGCCAGTTGGCGGGGCGGTGGCATCGACCTGCTTTCCATCGGCCCGGAAAGCAACAAGCCTGACCACGTCTACGAAATCGACTGGGCCGACGCCCATGCCGGCGGCGGCAAGGGGCCGAAGCAATTGGCCGGTTTCGTCGACGGGACTAACCCGGCGGCGAAGGCCATCGTGCTTACCCGGACCACGGCCGGGCCGGCGGCCATGGGCGGGCTCGACATCACCATGGCGCCGTTGAGCCTCTATGCCTATTGGTTGCAGCGGGACCCGACGCTGCGCAACTTCCATCCCAAGGGATAGGAAAGGCGACTAATCGCCTCGCGTCCTGGCCAGCCGGAGCCGCAGCGCGTTGAGCTTGATGAAGCCCTCGGAATCGCGCTGATCAAAGACCTGGTCCGCCTCGAAAGTCGCCGTCTCTTCGGAATAAAGGCTGACTGGGGACTTGCGGCCGGTGACGATGACGTTGCCCTTGTAGAGCTTGAGCCGCACCGTGCCGGTGACCTTTTCCGACGCCTTGTCTATGGCTGCCTGCATCATTTCCCGCTCGGGCGAGAACCAGAACCCGTTGTAGACGGTCTCGGCGTAGCGCGGCATCATCTCGTCCTTGAGGTGCGCGGCGGCCCGATCCAGCGTGATGCTTTCCATGGCGCGCCTGGCCTTGAACAGGATGGTGCCGCCCGGCGTCTCGTAGACGCCCCGGGATTTCATGCCGATGAAGCGGTTCTCGACGATGTCTTCCCTGCCAATTCCGTTGTCGCCGCCGAGCGTATTTAGAACCGTCAGCAATTCCGCCGGGATAAGTTTCTTGCCGTCGACGGCAACCGGGTCGCCGCCGACGAATTCGATCTCGACGGTGGTGGGTTGGTCGGGCGCCGCCTCGGGGCTGACCGAGCGGGTGAACATGCTTTCGGCCGGCTCCGCCCACGGGTCTTCCAGCGCCTTGCCTTCGTAGCTGACGTGCAGAAGGTTGGCGTCCATGGAATAGGGCGCCTCGCCTTCGGAGTCCTTGGGGATTGGGATTTGGTTGTTCTCCGCGTACTCGATCAATTTGGCGCGGCTGTCCAGGTCCCATTCCCGCCACGGCGCAATGATCTTGATATCGGGATTGAGCGCGTAATAGACGAGCTCGAACCGCACCTGGTCGTTGCCCTTGCCCGTGGCCCCGTGGGCGACCGCGTCGGCGCCGACCTCGGCGGCGATCTCGATCTGGCGCTTGGCGATCAGCGGCCGGGCGATGGCGGTACCGAGAAGGTAGGTGCCTTCGTAGACGGCGTTGGCCCGGAACATCGGAAATACGTAGTCGCGGACGAACTCTTCACGCAGGTCGTCTGTGAAGATCTCCTTGATCCCCAGCGTCTCGGCCTTGGACCGGGCCTCGCCCAGCTCCTCGCCCTGGCCCAGATCGGCGGTAAAGGTCACCACCTCGCAGCCATATTCGGTCTGCAACCATTTCAGAATAATCGATGTATCAAGACCGCCAGAATAGGCCAGGACAACTTTTTTTGGAACAAACATACGGGGCTTCCTTCTACACGGATCGCCAGCGACGTAACGGGTTTTCTGACAAGGGGCAAGGCGGGTCAGGCTTGCGTCCTGCATCAAGCTGCGCCAAGACAGCAGTATGAGTGATTTTCAGGATAGAGCGCGGGCGGCTGAGGCCGCAATGCGCGATGTGTTCCCGGTGACGCCGTTGCAGCGCAATGTGCATCTGTCCGAACGGTTTGACGCCGATATCTGGCTCAAACGCGAAGATTTGGGGCCGGTCAGGTCGTATAAACTGCGTGGCGCACACAACGCGATGCGTCAGCAGCCGGGGCAGGAATTGTTTGTCTGCGCCAGTGCCGGAAATCATGCCCAGGGTGTTGCGTTCATGTGCAAACATATGGGCGTCAAGGGTGTGATTTTCATGCCGGTGACAACGCCGCAGCAGAAAATTCAGAAAACCCGGATTTTTGGCGGCGATAACGTCGAACTTCATCTGATTGGCGACTATTTTGATGATACATTGGCCGCAGCACAGGACTGGTGCACGGCGCATGGCGGGCATTTCCTGTCACCGTTTGATGATGTCCATGTGATCGAAGGCCAGGCCTCGATCGCGGTCGAACTTGAGTCGCAAATGGACGCCGCACCTGATTTTATCCTGTTGCCGGTTGGCGGCGGCGGCATGTCGTCAAGTGTGGCAACCTGGTACGGGGATCGCACGAGGTGTTTGTTTGTCGAGCCAGCGGGTGGTGCGTGTCTGCACGCCGCCCTTGCCGCTGGGCACCCGGTGAATCTGGATCACGTAGACACCTTTGTTGACGGGGCGGCGGTTGGCCGGATTGGCGCTTTGCCGTTTGAGTTGTTGAAACATGTGCCGCTAACGGATGTGATAACCCTGTCAGAGGATCGAATTAGTGCCACCATCATCGAAATGCTGAACGTCGAAGGCATTGTTCTGGAACCGGCCGGTGCACTTGCGGTTGAGGCGTTGGTGGATGTTCAGGCACAGATTAAAGGCAAAACCGTGGTTTGTGTCACTTCGGGGGGTAATTTTGACTTTGAAAGATTGCCAGAGGTCAAAGAACGGGCTCAGCGGTATCTGGGCGTGAAAAAGTATTTTCTGCTAAGACTGCCGCAACGACCCGGCGCGCTTAAGGATTTTCTGGGTATTTTGGGGCCGGACGACGATATTACCCGGTTCGAGTATATGAAGAAATCGGCGCGCAACTTTGGTTCAGTTCTGATTGGCATCGAGACCAGCAAACCCGAGAATTTTGACCGTCTGTTTGCCAGGCTGGACGCCGTCGGGTTCAGCTTTACCGACATTACCAATGACGAAATTCTGGCTCAGTTTGTAATTTAGCCGCTTGTCTGCTCGGAGAGTTCGGCAACAAATTGAGTCTTGGATTTGGAAAAACCGGTGATAATTGCCGACAGGTCGACCGTATCTGCATGACCATCCGCTGATTGTTTTTCGCCATCGTGGCACAAGCTGGAAAAATCAGCGAATCCAAGGCTAAGCGCGCTGCCTTTGAGGAAATGCAGATCCTGTTCCAATTGGGACAGGTCCACGTCCTGGCGAAGGCGGTCAATCACCTCTTCCACCTCTTCCAGAAACAATTCGACAACTTCGTCGAAATCCTCTGCGCCAACCTCTTCGCGCAACTCGTTCACGCGCGCCCAATGTATCATGATCTGCCTTCGTGCCCTACGGATATAGTGGGGCCACTTTAGGGAAGTAAGGTAAACCGACGCCTAACAAACTTGGCTGAATCGGGACAATTTTAGGCTTCACCAGGTGTTAAGGGGCGGGTGTGATAGTGCCTGTGTCAAAGGGGTTAATGCGGGCTTTGTGGGGTTTGTCGTGCAACAGAACAAGACAGAAAAATTCGATGCCAGCGGCGAAGTGGGGTCGATTCGCCGGGTTTTGGTGGTCGATGACAGTCGGCTGCAACGCCGTATTCTGTGCAGTTCGCTGAAAAAGCTGGGTTTTGAGATTGTCGAGGCTGAAAGTGGCGAAGAAGGTCTTGAAATATGCGGCAGGGAACCGCCGGATTTGATTCTCAGCGATTGGATGATGCCCGGGATGAGTGGGCTGGAATTTTGCCAGTCTTTTCGACTGATGTCGGGCGACAACTATGCCTATTTCATCCTGCTGACCTCAAATAGCGAAAAGTACGATGTGGCGCAGGGGCTGGACGCCGGCGCCGATGATTTTCTGACCAAGCCGGTCAACCCGGGTGAATTGCGCGCGCGAATTTCCGCTGGCGCGCGGATTGTCGGGATGCAGCGGGAATTGTCCGATGCCAATCGTGTGGCCACTGATACGCTGGATAAGCTGCAAGAGGTATATGACAGTATCGACCGGGATCTGATGCAGGCGCGCAGTATTCAGCAATCTTTGGTGCCGGAACTGACCCGCAAATTCGGCGCGTCGCAGGTTAGCCTGCTGTTGAAGCCTTGCGGCCATATCGGTGGCGATCTGGTGGGGATGTTTTCGCCGGGGTTGGGCACGGTCGGGTTTTACAGCATTGATGTGTCGGGCCACGGGATAACCTCGGCGATGATGACCGCGCGGCTTGGTGGATATCTAAGCAGTACGCATTTCGAACAGAATCTGGCGATGAAACCGCATACCTATCACTACCAACTGAACCAACCTGAAGATGTGGCAACCGCGTTGAACAATCGGTTAGCGGCCGATTCTGGCGTCGAAGAATACTTCACCATGGTTTACGCGGTGATCAATCTTTACAATGGTGCGCTAAAAATGGTGCAGGCGGGCCACCCGCATCCGTTGATCCTTCGCAAAGACGGCAGCACTGAATTTATCGGCGACGGGGGCATGCCGATTGGCTTGATGCCGGGCGTGCAATATCAACAATTTGCGGCCAAGCTGGAAATCGGCGACCGGTTGCTGCTTTATTCTGACGGGTTCACCGAATGCAGAATCGAAGATGGCGATATGTTAGAGCCGGAGGGTTTGTTGGATCTAATCAAGAAATGCGACTCTAATCAAAGCGGACAAGAGTTTTTGGATGATCTTTATTGGAACCTGTCCGAAGTGATGTCGAAGCAATACGGCATGGAAGACGATGTATCGGCGACGTTGTTCGAATACGGCCGTTTCTAGAGGGATTTCGCGAACAACGCGGCAAAGTGACGGCTGCCGGGGTCACCCAGAACGCTGGGCGCATGTTTGGCATCCATCCACAAAGGCTCGTGATTGGCTTCGGTTGGCTGGCTAATCTGGCGCACCGGGCGGGCGCGGTAAATCAGGCAAATCTTTTCCGCCCATAAATCATATTCCGGCATATAGGCAAACCGACGAAACGTGCCGGTACGGCGCGGCGCGGCAATATGCCAACCCGTTCCCTCAAATACTTCACGGTGCAGGGCGGCAATCGGCGATTCGCCCGGATCAATGCCACCACCGGGCAGTTGCACATCAGGGTCGGGATCAAACTGGCACGTCAGCAAAAGATCGCGGCCCAGAGGTAGCAGGGCATAGGCGCCTACCCGGATTTGATAGCGCCGCCCCGGTTCGGGCACGTCTCCGAAACGTCTGATCATCTCTTTACCTCTTTGCGCCCTTTTTCCCAGCGGTTGCCGCCCCTATATAGCTGCGGTATGCCAATTTGCGGCGTGTAAGGAAACCCCATGACCAACAAAGCAAACCCAACGTGGGACGATAGCGTTCTGCCCTTCCAACTTGACGGATGTGATATCCGGGGCCGTGTGGCGCGTCTTGATGGCGTTCTGGACGGTATCCTGAAACAACACACTTACCCCCCCAACGTCGAGGCGCTGGTGGCTGAAATGGCGTTGCTGACGGCTTTGATCGGTCAGACCATCAAACTGCGGTGGAAACTGTCGTTGCAGGTTCAATCGGATGGGCCGGTGCGAATGATCGCCACGGATTACTATGCGCCGCAAAATGAAGGCGATGTGGCTAGGATCAGGGCCCATGCCAGCTATGATGCCGACCGGGTGCAGGACGGCATGCCGTTCGACCAGGTGGGCGAAGGGTATTTCGCGGTGCTGATTGATCAGGGCGAGAACATGAAACCTTACCAAGGGATCACGCCGCTGGCCGGATCGCTAAGCGACAGTGCCGAGGCATATTTTGCCCAGTCCGAGCAATTGCCAACCCGGTTCTCGCTAAGCTTTGGGAAGTCGACCGAACTCGGCGGGGCCGAACATTGGCGCGCTG
>JAESSX010000180.1 GCA_016763915.1 Rhodospirillales bacterium | reverse complement strand
TTAGTCTCTAGTTTCTTTCGTTCTTGTGTCCGGCGAGGTTTTTCATGGCGTTAACGCCGCGTCTCGACATGCGTCAGAGTCAGTCCCTGGTGATGACGCCGCAATTGCAACAGGCGATCAAGCTGTTGCAACTGTCCAATTTCGAACTGGGTGAATACATCGAGGACGAGCTCGAAAAAAACCCCATGCTGGAACGCGACGAGGGCGAACGGGACCCGGACGATGTCGGCGACGGGGATTCCGCCGACGGGGCGGATGATGCGGAGGCCTTGCAATCGATCGATTTCGACGCCGTCCAGAAAGCGGAAATCGAGAATGACGCCCGGGACGTGGATTACAACAACACCTATTCCGAGGACGGCCCCACCGACGGCGGCCCGGGGCAACATCAGACGTCATCATTCGCCGACTCCGGCACCGGCGGCAGCTTCGATCCGTTGTCGCCAAATCTTGAGGAAACGGTATCGGACCGGCCATCGCTGCGCGATCACCTGAACGCTCAGTTGTCCATGGACATTGCCGATCCCGTCGACCGGGTGATCGGCCTGCACCTGATCGACATGCTGGACGAAGCCGGCTACATCAGCGGCGACCTGGGGGCCGTGGCCGGGCTTCTGGATTGCGGTGTCGAGCGGGTTGAGGCGACATTGGCGAAATTGCAGCAATTCGACCCGTCGGGCATTTTCGCGCGCAGCCTGTCCGAATGCTTAGGGCTGCAATTGTCCGAAAAGGATCATCTGGATCCTTGCATGCAGACGTTTCTGGACAACCTTGACCTAGTTGCGAAACGGGATTTCAAAGCCCTGGCCAAGATCTGCGGCGCCGATGGGGAAGACGTGCTCGACATGGTCGAGGAAATCAAGACCCTGAATCCGAAACCGGCGTTGGCGTTCGATCATTCCATCACCCAGCCGATTACCCCCGATGTTCTGATGCGCGCGGCGCCGGGCGGCGGTTGGATCATCGAACTGAATTCGGACTCGCTGCCCCGGGTGCTGGTCAACAACCACTACTATGCCCAGGTCAGGGGCCAGACGCGGTTGAAATCGGAAAAACAGTATATCGTCGAGCAGTTCCAGTCCGCCAACTGGCTGGTCAAATCGCTCCATCAACGGGCGACCACCATTCTCAAGGTGGCCAGCGAACTGGTCGTGCAACAGGACGGTTTTTTTGCCAAAGGGGTGCAATACCTGAAACCGCTGGTGCTGCGCGATATCGCCGAAGCTATTGAAATGCACGAAAGCACGGTCAGCCGCGTGACCTCGAACAAATACATCGCCACGCCCCGGGGAATTTATGAATTGAAGTATTTCTTCACGCCCGCGATCGCGGCGACCGGCGGCGGCGTGCATTCGGCGGAAGCCGTCCGCCACCGGATCAAAGCGCTGATCGACGAGGAGGCGCCGAAGAAAATCCTTTCCGATGATAAAATCGTTGTGATTTTGAAGGATGAAGGAATCGAAATCGCCCGGCGAACGGTGGCTAAATATCGGGAATCCATGCATATTCCCTCCTCCGTTCAACGGCGCCGGGACAAATCGACGCCCATTGGCCTGGGGTATCCAATTTGATCCCCGCAGGCGGCCTTGCGAGGCTTCCGGCTGAGGGCCCGTCGCGCGCCGGGGCGCCCACTCCCGCAAACGGCGCCCGGGGCGGCATCCAGAAGCCCCGCATGGCCGCCTGTGGGGTCTACCAACCGGGGGACGTCCCCGATTGCCCCGGGGGAACGGGAAAAACGATTGTAAGAGTTCAATTTGGTTGCTCGGGGGCACTAGCTAATTTTTTTCGAAAAAGGAAGATAGAAAAACAAAAAAATCAGGTGTATTGACTTAGTAACATCTGGGAATTATCGTCCCGGCCTTCACCGTCAGGGACTGCGTTTTTTGACCGCCCCTACAAATTTTAAATGTAGCGGTCGCTATCAGTGCATGGTGGTAATGAACATGGATTATAATATTAGTTGAACTATGGATATTTCCGTTAAAGGTAAAAACCTGGATGTCGGCGACACCCTCAGAGGGCACGCCGAAGATAATTTGACCAGCGCCGTAAGCAAATATTTCGACCGCGCGATTGACGCCAGCGTTATTTTCACACGCGAAGGACGGCAAATGCGGGCCGATATTTCTGTTCATCCGGGCCCCCGCGGGCTGGTTGTACAGGGCCGTTCGGAAGACGAAGATCCCTATGCCGCCTTCGATGGCGCGCTGGTCCGTATTTCCAAGCAATTGAGGCGCTATAAACGGCGGCTGGCTAATCATCACAAGGGCCATGCGGAGGAAGCTTTGCCGGCTCTGCAGTACGTCATTCAGCCCGATCACGCCGAAGAAGAGATCGCGGAAGACGCCGAACCGGTGATTATCGCCGAAATGCCACAGGAAATCGCGACGTTGAGCGTTTCCGAAGCCGTCATGCGCATGGACCTGGCCGACCTGCCGGTGACCATGTTCCGCGACAAAACTTCGGGCCGGCTCAACGTGGTGTATCACCGGGTCGATGGCAACATCGGTTGGATCGACCCCAGCGACCAGGATTAGAAGTAAGACCGAGCCCCGAAGACCGGGTTCCGGCAAAGGTTTTGAACAAAAAGTGAGGACGGCCATGGAGATCAGCGATCTTCTCGCACCGGAGGGCGTTAGTGCTGACCTGAAGGCGACCAGCAAGAAGCAGGCGCTGCAGGATCTGGCGCGGCGTGCGTCCGAGGTCTCGGAGCTGCCGGAGAGGGCCATCTTCGACGTTTTGATGGAGCGCGAACGGCTGGGCACCACCGGTGTCGGCAACGGCATCGCCATTCCGCACGGCAAGCTGCCCAATCTGGACCGGTTGCACGGATTTTTCGCCCGCCTGAACCAGCCCATTGATTTCCAGGCCATTGACGAACGCCCTGTGGACCTGATTTTCGTTTTGCTGGCGCCGGAAACCGCCGGCGCCGACCACCTCAAGGCGCTGGCCCGCATTTCCCGGCTGCTTCGGGACCAGGCCGTCTGCGAGAAGCTGCGCGGCACCGACGGCGCCGAAGCCCTGTACGCCATCTTAATCGAATCCGAAGAAGATCGCGCCGCCTGATCCGGGCCCGCGCCTTTCCGATAAAACCTAAAAGACCCGTCCCCACCGAGCCCGTTCGCGCCGGTTGCAGCCGCCTGCCTGCGGGCGGGGCCTTTCCAAATCGCCTAACGCGTTGTTACCATGGTGCCTGGGCCACGGGATGGCCGGGGGCCCTTGAAATACATTTTGCCAAAGGAGGCGCGCCGATGCCGTACCTGGATAGCATTACGTATGTCGATATGGTCGGCTACATGGGAGGGCTGGTGACGGTCTGGGGGCTGAACCAGAAAACCATGATCCCGTTACGCGCCGGGGCCGTTATCGGCAATCTGGTATTTTTGATTTTCGGGTTTCTGGCGGGCAGCAATCCGACCTTTGTGGTGCATGCCCTGTTGCTGCCGCTGAATACCTACCGGATGCTTCAGATGCTCCGCCTGGTCCGGGATATGCGCCAGTCCACCGGTGAAAACAATAGCCTGGAGCCGCTGGTGCCCTTCATGAAACGGGAAAGGGAAAAGGCCGGCACCGAGCTTTTCCGCCTGGGCGACGCGCCGGACCGGATGATCCTGATCAAATCCGGGACCATTATACTCAAGGAAATCGACGTCCGGTGTCACGAAGGCGAGGTGCTGGGCGAAATCGCCATGTTCTCGCCCGACGGCCGGCGCACCTGCACGGCGGTCTGCGAAACCGATTGCGAACTGTTCACGCTGTCCAACACGGCGATGGCGCAGCTGTTTGCCCAGAACCCGCGCTTTGCGATGTTTCTGGTGCGGGTCATTGTGCAGCGCTTGTTGGATAACTGGCACGAAGCCGACGCCCGTGCCCGGGCGCGGGTCACCGGATGACGGGAAACACCCCGGATTAATGCAGGCTGATTGGTTCCAGGTCGTTCTGGACCAGGGCCGCATGGGCGCCATTGAGGGTTTTCATTACCCCCAGCTGCCGGCCGTTGGCGGCAAACACGGCATAGAGCGTCCGGCCGTCTTTTTCGACCGGCTTGATATAGGCTACGTGGGCGAGGCCCCAATCGGCGAAATCCTGAACGGACATTGGCGGGGTTTCCCGGGGGGGAACGGTTTTCAGGGAATCTCTGTTCATGACTGACCTCCGTTAATCCGGTTGCACGTCTATGGTCTTTGGGCGATTTCCGTTGTCCCCCGAGGCGCCGTTTTCAATTTTGATGGTGCGGACTTCCGGATCCGGCTGCAGGCGTTCCAGGTTGATGAACAACAACCCGTTGTCCAGGTAGGCGCCCTTGACCTCGATGCCCTCGGCCAGAACGAAACTGCGCTGGAACTGCCTGGACGCGATGCCCCGGTGCAGGAATATGGCTTCCTCGCCGCCGGCGTCCATCGGGGTCCGGTCTTCCAGATGGCCGCGGACGACAAGCTGGTTGTCTTCCAGCGATACCGTCAGGTCGTCCATGGAAAACCCGGCCACGGCCAGCGTTATACGCAGACAGTTCTCGCCGATCTGTTCGATGTTGTAAGGAGGATACCCCTCGGCGGAGGATTTCGTGGCCCGGTCGAGCATGCGCTCGAAATGGTCGAAACCCAGCAACAGGGGGCTGTTGAATACGGACATACGCGGCATCGGCGTGCTCCTCATTAAAGGTGAGCGAGTACGGTTTTTCCGGGGCCCGAACAACCGGCGCCCCACTGGCTCCAGAACGCCCTTTTACTGGCCGATCCGGTACCTATCTATAGATTTGGCCGGAAACGGCGGCAAGTCAATAGGCCCGGCGATGGCGCGCCGCCGCGGCGCATTAAATTGTCATCGAAGGGACCAGATTGACAGTGACCAATCGGACCGCATGGGTATAATGCGCTTGTCAAAACCTACCCGTATTATCAGCAAGATTGCCTACCTAAAAGGGTAGTGAAAGAAAAGAGGTAAAATGGCTCTTTGGGGACGTTACGAACGGAATGGAACGGCCGGCTTCGGCTTGGTTGAGGACTCGGCCATTGCCGTGCACGAAGGCGATATGTTCGCCGGCGCCACACCGACCGGCGAGACGTTGGCGTTGGCCGACGTCAAATTGCTGGCGCCATGTACGCCCACCAAGATGGTAGCGCTGTGGAACAACTTCCACGCGCTGGCGGCCAAGCTGGAAGTCCAGGAACCCGAGGAGCCGCTGTATTTTCTCAAGGCCAACAATTCGTTTCTTGGGCCCAATGAGACAATCCGGCGGCCCGCGTCCTACGGTGGCAAGGTCGTCTACGAAGGCGAACTGGGCATTGTTATCGGCAAGACCTGCTCACAAGTCGCCGAGGCCGAGGCGCTCGATTATGTATTCGGCTACACCTGTATCAACGACGTCACCGCCGCGCAATTGATCTTCAAGGACAAGACCTTTCCGCAATGGGTGCGATCGAAAAGTTACGACACCTTCGGCGTTTACGGCCCGGTCATCGCGACGGGGCTGGAGTCGGCGAATTTGGTGGTGAAAACCGTGCTCAACGGGGACGAGAGGCAGAATTACCCGATCAGAGACATGATCTTTCCGGTGCGCAGTCTGGTTTCCAGAATATCCCACGACATGACACTGATGGCGGGCGACATCATCGCCTGCGGCACCTCCATCGGGGTCGGGGCAATGAAGGAAAAAACCAACACCGTCGCGATCACCATCGACGGTATCGGCACCTTGTCGAACGTATTTGAATAGAGGGAAGGAAGGAGAAAACAATGAAAGTTTGTATCGTCGGCGCCGGCGCCATCGGCGGGCTTATGGGAGCGAAACTGGCCCTCGCGGGCGAAGAGGTCACCGTTATCGATCAGGACGCGCACCTCAAGGCAATCCAGGATAATGGCCTGAAACTGATCTGGGAGGACGGCACCGAATACGTCGCCGAGGTCGCCAGGGCCTGCGACAAGATCGAAGACGCCGGTAAACAGGACCTGATTATCCTCGGGCTGAAGGCCCATTACCTGGAACAGGTGGCGAGGAAAATTCCCCTCCTGTGCGGGCCGGAGACCTTGATCGTCACCGTGCAGAACGGAATTCCGTGGTGGTATTTTCACTCCCACGGCGGCCCGCACGACGGCCAAACCCTGGAAACCCTCGACCCGGACGGGGTGTTGGGAAAATACATCGACGCCGACAGGATCATCGGCTGTGTTGTCTATCCCGCCGCCGCCATCGAGGCGCCCGGCGTCATCCGGCATGTCGAAGGCGACCGCTTCCCGATCGGCGAGTTGGACGGGTCGACAACGCCGAGAGTGCAAAAACTCCATGACACCCTGGTCAACGCCGGTTTCCGGTCGCGCATTCTCGACGACATCCGCTCGGAAATATGGCTCAAGGCCTGGGGCAACCTGTCGTTTAACCCGATCAGCGCGCTCACCCACGCCACCCTGGTCGACATCTGCCAGTTCCGGGAAACCCGCGAACTGGCCTCAAACATGATGGTCGAAGCCCAGGCGGTGGCCGAAAGTCTCGGCATCACATTCCGCCATACCATCGAAAAACGCATCGCCGGCGCCGAAAGCGTCGGCTCGCACAAGACGTCGATGCTGCAGGATGTCGAGGCCGGCCGATCGCTGGAAACCGAGGCCCTGATCGGCGCCATTCTGGAACTCAGCCACATCACCGAAATCCCGGCTCCGTCCATCGAGGCGGTCTATGCCTGCGTCAAGCTGCTGAACAAGGTGATGCTGCTGGAAGGCGCCGGCGTGCGCGTCAGCGCAGCGGCCTGAAACGGCGGAAAGCCCAAACCGGCAAGAAAGTTCGGGGAAGCAGCCAAAGCAACAAACCCAAAGGCCCCGCCGGGTAAAACCGGCGGGGCCTTTTTATTGGGGGGTAAAAAAGTTTAGGGCAAATGCTCTTTATTTTAATTTTACGGACCGTTTCTCTGGACCGTTATATTTTCCGGAATCCTTCTCAACTGTTCTTCGTCTGTCAGGCCCAAAATATGTGAAGTTTTTTATAAATTGTCTGGGACGCCTGATTACTGCTTCTATTTTTTTGTATATACTCTCAGCAGAGAAAGGTTTTATGACATATTCCGTAATACCGGCGTCTCTTGCTATTTTAATATAATCGTTTGTTGAATAACCAGTTATCATTATAATTGGAACATAGTTGTTATCCGTTTCCTATCTTATAAATTTAATTAACTCTACACCATTCAAATCTTTAATTTCCCAATCTATAAAACAAATATCAAATTTATTACTCTGCACTAGTTCCCTGGCTTTTCGTCCACTATACGCTTTAGTTATATCTGTAATTTTAAATTCCCGTAAAATTTTACCAATGATTTGGCGCATAAAATCATTGTCTTCCACAACTAAC
>JAESSX010000179.1 GCA_016763915.1 Rhodospirillales bacterium | reverse complement strand
CCTGTGAGCCGAGAAAACCTGGTACCCCAGATTGGTAAGAACGGCATACACCAGGTCTACCATCAGGTCGTCGTCTTCGACGATAAGGATGCGTTTTTTCGTTCCCCCGCCCACCGCTTCCTTCCTTTAGTCAGAAAACACCTGTCAGTCATCGGATGGAAGCGACCCTATCACTTTTTATCCCTCTCCTGAAACGGCTCAACCATGACCCGCATTCCGGATAAGGATATCCCGTCCGGGATGCCCTTGGGGCGGGGGTATTCGAAACCGGATTTTTTACGGCCCCGAGGCCGCTTATCCGGCCCCGGCGGCCTTCGCTTCGGCTGCCAGGCAGCGAACAACCCCGATACGCCGGCTGGTTTGTGCAATGTATGTGGCGAGTTTTTTGTCCTTCAGAACAACCCCTGTCCGGGTGACGGCGCTCGAATTGCGTTCGGCGATGTCCTGCAACTTGACGAGACGCTTTATCCAGGTTTTCAAATAAGGTTTCCAGTCCCCGGAGTGTTTCCGCATAACGTAATTGGCGATAGCCTCGTGGGTGCGGAATTGCCACCATTCGACTTCGGGAATCCGGCCGCATTTGCTGTTGAGAACCCATCCATAACCAAGAATTTCGGCTTTCGAGCGAATCGTTTCCTCCTCGGGTTCGGCTGCCGGCGCTGCGGGCCGGGTTAAAGCTGCGGGCGCGGTTTTTTTCTCGACCAGGGGAGCCGGTTGTAACGCCGGCTGAGGGGAGGGCTTCGGTGGCTTTGCAATCTGCGGCGCGGGTTTCGGCGAAACCGGCACGGCCGTCGGGTTTTGCCAGCCGAAGCCGAAAGCCCAAAAAGCACCGGCGCCAATCAGCAGCAGGATAGCCCCCCAATAAACCGCGCCCATACGGCGTTTGGGCGCAACCTGTTGTGGGTAGGGTTGTGGCGGAACCATTCGTGGCGGTGAAGTAAATTCGGTCCTGTCGCTGCTGCGGCTAAGGACATTCCGGATTCTCAGGCTGAGTTCCTTGGGGTCAATCGGCTTGGTTAAGTAGTCGTCCGCCCCCAATCCCAAGGCCAACAATCGGTCGGCGGCGCTTTTGCGGGCGGTCAGCACGGTGATCGGAACGGTCGATTGCTCACGCACCTTCTGGGCGAGGGTCAGGCCGTCCCCATCCGGAAGTCCGAGGTCGAGCAGGATCAAGTTGACTTCGTCAGCCGCAAGCACGGTGTACATGGCGGCTCCGGTTCCGGCGCAGGAAACCCGATAGCCTTCATTTTCAAGATGCAGCTTGAGAAAGGCCTGGATCATTTCGTCGTCTTCGACGATCAGGATATGTTGAGACATACCTTCTGGAGCCTCTTTTGGATTCAAGGAATGAAGCCGGATTTAATATAACCGCAAATGCCGCGGAATCTATGCTTTGGGTTGCAAGCGGCGCTCCGGGGTTGAACCTCCAAAGGTCCGGAGAGCGCTGCTAGGCTGACCCCCGGTATATAAAGCCCGTCCCCCACACCGGTTTTTTTTCCGCAACGTACTAGGAGATGATTTTTCTCCACCAAACGGGTATACGGGGGACCTGAACGATTTCTGGATCACGTTTTATGACTGTCCTGGTTACCGGCGCCGCCGGATTCATCGGTTTTCACACCGCACGCGAGCTTCTTAAACGGGGCGACAAGGTTATCGGAATCGATAACCTCAACGATTATTATGACGTTATGCTGAAACAGGCGCGCCTCGACGTCCTTGGCGACCAGGACGGGTTCCGTTTTGAATGCCTGGATATCGCCGACCGTCCGGCGGTCGAAGGCCTCATCGCCAAATACGGCGACATCACCCGCGTCGTCCATCTGGCGTCACAGGCGGGCGTGCGCCATTCGCTGACCGACCCGTTCGCCTATACCCGTTCCAACGTCGAAGGCCATCTGGTGCTGATGGAAACCTGCCGTACGTTGGCGCGTCTCGATCATTTCGTTTACGCCTCGTCGAGTTCGGTTTACGGCGGCAACACCAAGTTGCCGTTTTCCATCCAGGACCCGGTCGAAACCCCGCTGTCCATCTACGCGGCGACCAAGCGGTCGATGGAGCTGATGGCCCATTCCTACGCCCATATCTACGCCATGCCCCTGACCGGGCTGCGTTTCTTTACCGTTTACGGGCCGTGGGGACGGCCCGACATGGCGGCCATGATCTTTATCCGGAAAATTCTGGCCGGCGAGCCGATCCCGGTGTTCAACCACGGCGACATGCGCCGCGATTTCACCTATATCGACGACATCGTCGCCGGCGTGCTGGCGGTTCTGGACAAACCGGCGGTGGCCGAAGACGGGAAGGCGCCATGCCGCGTGTACAACATCGGCAACAATCAGTCCGAGCCGTTGATGCGCTACATTTCGCTTCTGGAAGAAGCGCTCGGCCGGAAGGCGGAGATCGAGTTCCTGCCTTTGCAGACCGGAGACGTGCCGGAAACCGCCGCCGATATCACCGAAACCCAGCGCGATTTCGGCTTCGATCCGAAGACCTCCATCGACGAAGGGCTGCCCCGCCTGGTGGCTTGGTATAAGGATTATTACGGGGCCTGATGTTCCGTCACACTTTACTGTTGCTCGTTCTGGCGTTGGTCTGGAGCGCGTCCTTCATGGCTATCAAGATCGGCGTCGAAACGATCCCGCCGCTGACGCTGGCCGCCGGACGGGTGGTTATCGCCGCCGTGGTGGTGATGGCGTACGCCTATTTTCGGGGAGTGCGGCTTCCCCGGGAAGCACGGGTATGGGTATATTGCTTGTTGTTGGGGCTGTTCGGCAACGCCCTGCCGTTTACCCTGATCAATTGGGGCGAGCAGCACGTCGACAGCGGCCAGGCGGCCATTCTGATGACGGTGATGCCGTTGCTGACCATCGTCCTGGCGCATTTCTTCACCGTCGGTGACCGCATGGCGCCGGCAAAAGCCATCGGCGTCGTCATCGGGTTCGCCGGCGTCGTCGTCCTGGTCGGGCCGGAGGCGGTGAAGGGGCTGGGCGGCGATTTATGGCGCCATTTGGCTATTTCCGGCGGCGCCGTCTGTTATTCCCTGGCCGTTATCCTGACCCGCAACATGCCGCCGTCGCCGCTGATCGCCCGCAGCGCCGGAGTATTGATCGCCTCCGTCCTGATCATAACGCCGGTGGCGCTTGTGGTGGATCAGCCCTGGACCCTGACCGTGTCCACCGACGGGATGCTGGCGATGGTTTACTTAGGGCTGTTCCCGACCGCGCTGGCGACCATCGTTCTGTTCTATCTGGTGCAGCTCCGGGGCCCCAGCTTCGTCGCCTATTCCAACTACCTGATCCCGATTTTCGCCGTCCTGTGGGGGGCGACGTTCCTGGGCGAGGAACTCACGTCACAGGCGGGCATGGCCTTGCTGGTGATTTTAAGCGGCATGGTGATCACGCAATTGCGCCGGCGCTAAATCAACCCGCCCTCTAGTGGTGGCCGTTTGATCTAGCCGTACAAGGCCTCCAGCGCCTCGCCGTAGACCTCTTTAATTTTGTAGCGGCGGATTTTCATGGTCGGGGTCATCAGCCCGTTTTCGGTGGTGAAGGGCTCGTCGGCCAGGATGAAGCGGCGCACACTCTCGATATTGGACAGCGATTTGTTGACCCTGTCCAGCACCGGGGCGAGGGCGCTCTCGGCTGTTTCATCACCCTCCAGCCCGGCCAGCCAGTCCGCATCGGGCACCAGAAGGGCAACCAGATGCGAATGCTTGTCGCCGTAGACTATGGCCTGGGCGATTTCCGGCTCGATGGTCAGGATGCCTTCGACCCGTTGCGGGGATATGTTGTCGCCGCCGGAATTGACGATGATGTCCTTCTTGCGGTCGGTGATCCGCAGGTGGCCGTCTTCGTCGATCAGCCCGATGTCGCCGGTGTGCACCCAGCCGTCCCGGATGGTGTCGGCGGTCGCTTGCTCGTTGTTCCAATAGCCCAGCATGACCAGATCGCCGCGCACCAGGATTTCGCCGTCGTCGGCGATTTCGACCTCGACGCCCTTCAGGGGCGGCCCGACGGTGTGCAGTTTCATGTCGCTGGGCGCATTGACGCTGACCGACGGCGAGGTTTCCGTTTGCCCGTATCCCTGCAGAATGCGCAAGCCCAAAGCCGTAAAGAACAATCCGATGTCGGGGTTGAGCGGCGCGCCGCCGGACACTAGCGCCTTCAGCCGGCCGCCGAAGCGCGCGCGCACCTTGTTCCGCACCAGGTTGTCGAGGGCCCAATTGACCAGCCGTTCCTTCAGGCTCAGGCTGCCGGGGTCCTGGAAACGCCGCGCGCCCAG
The DNA here is from genome assembly GCA_016763915.1 of Rhodospirillales bacterium. Next base: position 235 of record JAESSX010000179.1, on the reverse strand, counting down.
CTCTACCGCCTTGTTGAACAGCTTTTCCTTGGCTCCACCGCTTTTGCGAACACCCATGGTGATGCGCTGATGCAGCGTCTCGTAAAGCCGGGGCACGGCGGTCATGATGGTCGGCCGCGCCTCGATCATGTTGGCGGCCAGGGTCTCGATCCCCTGGGCGTAATAGATTTCCGCGCCGATGGACATGGGGAAGAATTGCCCGGCCATGTGTTCATAGGAATGGCTGAGCGGCAGG
>JAESSX010000178.1 GCA_016763915.1 Rhodospirillales bacterium | reverse complement strand
TTCCAGAAACCCCAGGACATGACCGGTGCGTTTTTTGATGTCGCGGTCGATCCCGCGGGATTCGACGTAGACATAGGTCGCGACGCCAGAAAACAGCAATCCCAACAACAACAGGCTGACGCTCAACGTGATCCTGGAACCGAAATTCGCGTTTCTGAATATCAGCGTCGTAATCCCCGCCTACGCCAACGGCGTACGCGGGCCCCCAATCCAGACATGGCGGAAGCCGGAAAACGACATAAGACAACCCTAGCCGTTTCCAGACTACCCCCCCACAGGACGAGGACTTTAACCTATTGTTACATTCAATAGTATTTCGGTATGTTTCCTTATGTGTCGGAAACGCGTCAAAAAATTCGCAGGAACGCAGCCTTTTACCCTTGCCGAAACCCCGGTTTTCCGGGATTCCGCAGGGATCAGTGGTCCGCGGGGGCGGAAACGCCGGATTTAAGGACGAATTGGCGCGAACAATAGGGGCAGACCACGCTTCGCGCAGGGTTGTCCTCCCGAGGCACGATTTTCAGGTACACCATGGGGTGTCCCAACGCCCCGCCGCCATCGCAGCCGACGGTATCCGTTTCAACCTCAAAGCTTTCCGTTTCCATCATGATTTCCCGAACCGCTCTAATCCCCACTATCATAAAAGGATGATGGTGGGTACTGGGCCGTTGACCCAGCCAATCATCGGATGATACCGATTGCCACCGGACAATCAATCGCCGCCTTCCCTTCCTCACGGAGCCTGTTGGCCCGGGCGGCCGTTAACAGAGACTGAAAAAATGCCCAACGAACCGACGCCGCGCCCGCCCGAATTCGCCATCGAAACCCAAGGCCTGTGCAAGACCTACGCCCCGGCCGGCGGCGACGCGCCTGTCGAGGCCCTGAAAGACGTGTCGCTGAAAATTCCCCGGGGATCGTTCTTCGGCCTGTTGGGGCCGAACGGCGCCGGAAAGTCCACCTTCATCAACATTCTGGCGGGGCTGGTCATCAAGACGTCGGGCGTGGCGCGGGTCTGGAACCACGACATCCAACGGGACATGAGAGGCGCCCGGTTGTCGATCGGCGTGGTGCCGCAGGAACTGAACATCGACCCCTATTTCACGCCGCGCGAACTGCTCGACGTGCAAGCCGGGCTATACGGCGTGCGCAAGGCGGACCGCCGCACCGACGACGTGCTCGACGCCGTCGGGCTGTCCGGCAAGGCCGACGCCTATGCGCGGTCGCTGTCGGGCGGCATGCGCCGGCGGCTTCTGGTCGCCAAGGCGATGGTGCATTCGCCGCCGGTTCTGGTGCTGGACGAGCCGTCGGCCGGCGTCGATGTCGACCTGCGCCGCCAATTGTGGGACCGGGTCCTGGAAATGAACCGCCAGGGCGCCACCGTGCTGCTGACCACCCATTACCTGGAAGAAGCCCAATCGCTGTGCGACACCATCGCCATCATCAACCACGGCCGATTGATCGCCTGCGAGCCGACCGGCGACATGGTGCGCCGGCTGGACACCAAGGAAATGACCATCACCGTGGACCGCGATATCGAAGACCTGCCCGATGGACTGTCTGCGGTCGCCAAGACCTACCCTGTCGAGGTGCTGGACGGCCGCCGGCTGAAATTTTCCTTTCCGCCGTCGAAGATCAATTCCGGCGACATCATCGGCAATGTCCAGGCCGCCGGGTTCGGCATCGTCGATGTGACCACGCGCGAAGCCGAACTGGAAGACATCTTCCTCAAACTCACCGGCCAGCCGGACCCGGGCCAATCGTGACCGCCACCCCCGCCATCCCGACGGGCCGTTTCCTCGGCAGGGTGCTGGCGGCGGTGCTGGTGATGGCGCTGGGCGCTTGCGCGCCGATCATCCGCGCCCCGGGCTCCGCCGTCCTCGCGCCCCGGTTGACCGGCGACGGCTTTCGCGCCGCCGACGGCGAGGTCCTGGCGGTGAAAAGCTGGATTCCGCAACAAGGGACGACGAAGGCGGTGGTGATCGCGTTGCACGGGTTCAACGATTATTCCAATTTCTTCGCCGCCCCGGGGGCCTTCCTGGCCGGCCACGGAATCCGGTCGTACGCCTATGACCAGCGCGGCTTCGGGGCCTCGGCCTATGCCGGGTTGTGGGCCGGCGTCGAGGCCCTGGTCGATGACCTCGGGGCCTTCGTCCGCCTGACCCGCGCGCGCCATCCGGGGGTGCCGCTGTATCTGCTCGGCGAAAGCATGGGCGGGGCTGTGATCATGGTCGCCGCCGCCCGGACGGACGCCCTCGATGTCGACGGCGTGATTTTATCGGCGCCCGCCGTGTGGGGCCGCGTCACCATGCCGTGGTATCAGCGCCTGGGCTTGTGGATCGGGGTTCGCATCATGCCCGGCGTCACCCTGACCGGCCAGGGGCTGAACATAAAACCGTCCGACAACATCGAAATGCTGCGCGCCCTCGGCCGCGACCCGCTGGTCATCAAGGCGACGCGCGTCGACGCCATTTACGGGCTGGTCAACCTGATGGACGCTGCGCTGGACCAAGCCGCCCGCCTGACCGGGCAAACGTTGATCCTGTATGGCGAAAAGGACGAGGTTATTCCCCATGCGCCGACCCGCATCATGCTGGAGCGCCTGCCCGAAGCGGCGCGCCCGAGCCGGCGGGTGGCCTTGTATAAGGACGGTTATCATATGCTGTTGCGCGACCTCGGGGCCGACGTCCCGTGGCGCGACATCGCCGGCTGGATCGAAAACCCGGACCGCCCCCTGATCTCCGGCGCCGACATCGATGCGCAGGCGCGGCTGGCCCGGATGGCGGGGCAAACGCCGTGACCATCGGCAAGCGCGCGCCATCGTGCAGCGATGCCGTCGCCGGGGTCCGGGACGGGTCCACCGTCCTGATTTCCGGGTTCGGCGAGGCCGGCAACCCGACCGAGCTGGTGCACGCCCTGATCGACCAGGGGGCCGCCGATCTGGTGGTGGTCAACAACAACGCCGGCGCCGGGCGCCTGGGACTGGCCAAACTGCTGGCCGCCGGCCGGGTCAGGAAGGTCATATGCTCGTTTCCCCGCTCCGCCCAGTCGGTGGTGTTCCAGGAGTTGTACCGGGCCGGCAAGGTCGAGCTCGAGGTCGTGCCGCAAGGCACCCTGGCCGAACGCATCCGCGCCGGCGGCGCCGGCATCGGCGGTTTTTACACGCCGACGGCGGCCGGAACGTCCTTGGCCCAAGGCAAGGAGACACGCTCCATCGAGGGGCGCGATTTCGTTCTGGAATATCCCATCCGCGCCGACGTGGCGCTGATCAAGGCCGAGCGCGCCGATCCGTGGGGCAACCTGACCTACAACAAGGCGGCGCGCAATTTCGCCCCGGTCATGTGCATGGCCGCCGCCCTGACCATCGTCCAGGTGCGCCATTTCGTCGACCTCGGCGGCATCGACCCGGAACACGTGATCACGCCGGGCGTCTTCGTCGACCGCATCGTCGAAATTGCCGACCCCATCAGCGAAACCGCCGCCCTGCTCGCGGAGGCCGGGCCATGAACGCGCCCCATCGCCTCAGCCGCGATCAGATGGCGTGGCGCGCGGCCCAGGAGATTGCCGGGGGGGCCTGCGTGAACCTAGGCATCGGCATGCCCGAAATGGTCGCCAATCACGTGCCGCAAGACCGCCAGATCATTTTCCATTGCGAAAACGGCATCCTCGGCATGGGCGCCGTCGCCGCACCGGGCGATGAGGACTACGACCTGATCACGGCGGGCAAGAAGCCGGTGACGGTGGTCCCGGGTGCTGCCTATTTCGATTCCGCCCTGTCGTTCGCCATGATCCGGGGCGGGCATATCGACATCGCCGTGCTGGGCGCGTTTCAGGTCTCGCGCTCCGGCGATCTCGCCAACTGGTCGACCGGCGACGGCGCCGCCACGCCCGCCGTCGGCGGCGCCATGGACCTGGCGCAGGGCGCGAAACGGGTGTTCGTCCTGACCACGCACACGACCCGCGAGGGCGCGCCCAAGATCGTCGAGGACTGCACCTATCCGCTGACCGGCACCGGCGTCGTGACGACGGTGTTCACGGACCTGGCCGTCATCGACATCACGGCGGCCGGCCCCGTCGTGCGCGAGGTGGTCGAAGGGATTGATATGGAGGGCCTGCAGGCGCTGACCGGAACCCCGCTGACGCGCGGCCCGGACTGCAAATCCTTGACCGCGCCGGCGCTTTAAGCGGGTCTCAGCCGTAGGCGACGGCCTTGCAGATCTTGACCATTTGGCGTTTCGATACCCTCTCGGCGAAGTCCGTATCGGGGCAGGACTCAAGCACCGCCTGGTACAGGTCCGGCGCCTGTTCGACCAGTTCCGACAACTGCCAGGGGAACTGCCCGAAGGCATCCTTCGCCCGGCCGACGGCGGCGCGCACGTCCCGTTCCAGGACCTGATCACCGGATCGGTCTTCGCCGGCCAGTTCCTGAATCACCTCGGCGATGGCCAGCAACGCCGCCTTCGACCAGCAGGCCGGCGCCAAGCGGTCGTTGAAGCGTTCCAGCAGGTCTTCGCTGGCGTCGTCAAGGGCATTGAGAATCTCGAACTTGTTGGTCATCCCCCCGGCGTACAGGCCGTACACCTGTTTCAGCACCGGATGCAGGTTGTTCCCGGCGCAACTCCGGGCGGTGGGGCAATCGTCGCAAGACCGCACGGGGTTCCCTCCTTATACCGTTTTGGGTTGCATGATACCGTTTTGGGTTACGTGGGGGCGGACAGGTCCGCATTCAACAATCCAGGCCTGCCCCGGTCTCCGGCCTCTTGCCGCCTTGCGCCATCATAAGCCATCACCCTTACAACCTGTTGTGTTTAATTTTATTGTGCCCTGCCGAAAGGCGCGGCAAGATAGTAAATCTATGATGGAGTACAATTAATGTTCCGGTTTCATGCCGGTCCCGGCTTTGCGAATTTCCGCGAAGGTCGGAAAAAGAATTGCTGTTGGGGGTAGCGCGATGTCCGACAAACATGAAACAAACTTCGAATTGATGGTTCTTAACGACGAGAAACTGAAAGTCTTCAACGACACGGTGCCTGCGGGAATCCTGGTATTGCGGGTCGACGACGGCAGGGTCATCTATTCCAACCGGTTTTTTCAAGAAACCCTGGGCGCGGATGGCGAACAGGTGTTCGGCGAATCCTGGGACGAATTCTTCGTCGATTCCGAGGAACGCCAGAACCTGATGATCAAATTCGTCGAAAACGACGAGGTGCGCAATTTCGAGTTGCGTTTGCGCCACAAAAACGGCGGCATCGTGTGGGGACTGGCGTCCATGTCCAGCATTCCCATCGAGGACGAAGACCTGCTTATGTTCGCCTTTATCGACGTCACGCAGCTGAAGGAGGCGGAAGCCAAGATCCAGGCGCTCGCCAATTACGACACGCTGACCGAACTGCCGAGCCGGTTGTTGTTTACCGACCGGCTGGGCAAGGCCATGAACCGGGCCGAGCGCGCGGAAACCGAAATGGGCCTCCTGTTCATCGACCTCGACGGGTTCAAGGCGGTCAACGACACCCTGGGCCACGAAGCCGGGGACCTTGTGCTGAAGGAAGTCGCCGTCAGGCTGCGCGATTGCGTACGCAAGCCCGACACCGTGGCGCGGCTGGGCGGCGATGAATTCATCGTTATCATCGAACACCAGAACACCAAAAACGCCAAACTCGTCGGCGAGCGCATCGTCAACAGCTTAGGGCTGCCGATCGACACCCCCGAAGGCACCGCCAACATCGGCGCGTCCATCGGCATCGCCTTCTTCCCCGGCGACGGCAAAACCGAAGACGAACTGCTGAAGGCCGCCGACACGGCCATGTACAAGGTCAAGAAAAACACCAAGGGCGCCGTCGGATTCGCCTGAATCCGCGCATAAATAAAGTCGGATTCGCCTGAATCCGCGCATAAATAAAGTCGGATTCGCCTGAATCCGCGCATAAATAACGTCGGATTCGCCTGAATCCGCGCATAAATAAAGTCGGATTCGCCTGAATCCGCGCATAAACAACACCGGATTCGCCTGAATCCGCGCCTTCTAAATTACGGCGATATCGACATTGGTAATGGTGGTGTCGACAATGGACAACAGGTCCAGCTCAGCGGCGGCGATGGCCGTGTTGGCGCTGCCGTC
>JAESSX010000177.1 GCA_016763915.1 Rhodospirillales bacterium | reverse complement strand
TCGTCCGCGCCGGAGGACGGCTCAGCGGCACCGTGCGCTACGGACACATCATTATCGAGGCCGGCGGCCAGGTAACGGGCGACATGCAGGCGCTGGACGGCGAAGAGGCGGACGAGGCCAGCAACGGCAATGAGGACAAAGCCGCCAAGCCCTCCGAAGGCAAACCCAACAAAGCTAAACCGAAAGCCAGGAAACAATGAACGCACACAGGACCTCGCGGCTCGTCCGCCCTTTGGGCGTGGCGCTGATCGCCCTGGGGCTGAGCGGTTGCTTACAAGGCTCCGGCTCGGTCGCCGGCAAAGCCGTGACCCCGGACGTCGGCGTCAGGGTAGCGGCGCTGTCGCCGGAAAAAACCGATGTTAAAGTCTGGGCGGCGCCCCCGAAACCGAAGCCGGCGCTGGAAAAAATCTACCCGGCCCCGGCCCATCTGTCGGGAATGAAGCAGGACCAGGTGATCCGGCTGTTGGGCGAGCCCGGGTTCGAACGCCGCGACGAACCGGCCCTGATCTGGCAATACCGTTCACGGAACTGCGCGCTGGACCTGTTTCTGTACCAGCCCGAAGGCGGTTCCGGTTACCGCGTCGATCATTTCGAGGCCCGCCCCCGCAACAAGGAAACTGTGTCGGAGAAGGACTGCTTCGTCAGCCTGATGAAGGCGCACGAGAAGCGCCGGGCCGGCTAGCCGGTTTCCTTGGCCTTGTAACGGCACAAGTCATTGACCACGCATTCCGCGCACAAGGGTTTGCGCGCCTTGCACACGTAGCGTCCGTGCAGGATCAGCCAATGGTGGGCGTGCAGTTTCCATTTCCCGGGCGTGCGTTTCTGCAACGTCTTTTCGACCGCCAACGGGGTTTTGCCGGGTGCCAGGCCGGTGCGGTTGGAGACCCGGAAGATATGGGTGTCGACCGCAATGGTCGGCGCGCCGAAGGCCATGTTCATCACCACGCTGGCGGTTTTGCGGCCGACCCCCGGCAGGTCCTCCAGCGCCGCGCGGGCTTCGGGCACCCGGCTTGCATGGTCGTCGATCAATCGCCGGCTGAGCCCGATGACGTTTTTGGCCTTGGTGTTGAAAAGGCCGATGGTCTTGATGTAATCGCGCACTGTGGCCTCGCCCAGCGCGACCATCTGTTCCGGCGTTTGCGCGGCCTTGAACAGCGGCCCGGTCGCCTTGTTGACGCCGACGTCGGTGGCCTGCGCCGACAGCACCACGGCGACCAGCAGGGTATAGGGGTTGTGCCAATTGAGTTCGCCCTGGGGCGACGGGTTTAGTTCCGCCAAACGCCGGTAGAATTCATCCGCTTCGGCTTTTTTCATGGCCCGGCTTAAGACCTAAGCGCCAGGACGTCCTGCATGGAATAGAGCCCCGGCGGCCGTCCCGCCGTCCACAGCGCCGCGCGCACCGCGCCGGAGGCGAACACCACCCGGTTGCCCGCCTTGTGGCTCAGTTCCAGCCGTTCGCCGTCGCCGGCGAAAATAACCGTGTGATCGCCCGCCACGTCGCCGCCGCGCAACGTCGCGAAACCGATGTCGCCGGTCTTGCGGGGACCGGTGTGGCCGTCGCGCACCCTTTGGGAGACATCCGCGAGGTCGACGCCGCGGCCCGCCGCCGCCGCTTCGCCCAGCGCCAGCGCCGTGCCCGAGGGTGCGTCGACCTTGTGGCGGTGGTGCATTTCCACGACCTCGATATCGTAATCGTCGCCGAGCGTGGCCGCGGCCTGTTGGCACAGCCCCAGCAGGATATTCACGCCGACGCTGAAATTGGCCGCCTGGACCACCGGCACTCGGCCTGCGGTCTGACGGATCGCGTCCTGGTGGGCGGCCTCGAGCCCGGTGGTGCCGACGATCAACGCCGTCCCCGTCTCGCCCGCCAGGCGGGCGTGTTCGGCGGTCGCCGCCGGGACGGTGAAATCGATCACCGTATCGCACGCCTCGAACAGAGTCCGCGTGTCGTCGCCGACGGCGATGCCGGCCGCGGCGTGACCGGCCAAAAGGGCGAGATCCTGGCCGGCAAATTCACTGCCGGGCTGTTCGGTGCCGCCGGCGAGATCGACCCCATCGGTGGCCAGCACCTGGCCCACCAGCATCCGCCCCATGCGCCCGGCGCAGCCGACAATTCCGATTTTCATGGCATCCATCCCGTCCCGTGTCCTCTCGATGCCCAAATCTTTAGGCGACGGCGCGCCGGATTGCCAGAATTTCTTGGTCTTCGAAATATTGGGGGGCCTAGTCGCCGACCGTACACGCCAGGGTTTTCGAGATATGCGCCAGCGGCCAGCCGCTTTCGGATTGCCATTGGTTGAACGCCGACTGCACGGCGGTCCGGTGGGCGCGCGACGTCGGCGGCTTGCCGTCGGCATTGAGGTCGAGCCCGGCGGCGATCAGGCCCCGGACCACGTCTTTACCGAAGACGAAAGAATCCCTGCCCATGAAACGCAGGAAGTATTGCGCCGTATTGCCGCCGAGCCGGGCGCCGCGTTTTTTCAGCAAACCCAGCAGGCCGATGAAATCGTCGTCCGGCCAGTCGGCGAAAAAAGCCGCCGCCGAGCCGTGTTCCCGGGCCAGGTCGAGCATCAGGCCGGCGTTATGGCGCACGGTCATGATTTTTTGCGGATTACGGACGATGCGGTCGTCCTGCAGGTAGCGGTCCATGTCCTCGTCGGGCAACAGCGACAGCCGCCCCGGGTCGAAGCCTAAGAAGGCGTCTTCGAATCCGGGCCATTTCCGGTCGACAAACTTCCAGTTGAACCCGGCCTGGAAAATGCATTTGCTGGCCTGCGACAGCCAGCGGTCGTCGGGAATGCGCCTGAGTTCGTCCGGGCTTTTGATGACGGGCAGTAATTCGGCGAGAGCGCTTGTCCCGCCTTTGCGGGTCTCGGCCTTTTCCCTGATGTCGGCAAAGGCTTGCACGGCGCGCCCTCCCTTTTTAAGAAACCCTAACCGCCGCCGCCCGGTTTCGGCACGACGATGACCGGTTCGGTCTTGTAGCGGCCATGGCATTCGTCGGGCGATTGCTTGACCAGGGCCGCCTCGAACCCGGCGTCCAGTTTAAGCCATCGATCGCGCAGCCGCACGGGGACTCCTGCTTCGGCCAGGGATTCCCCCAAAAGCCGGTGCCTGATCTGGAAAATTTCCTTGGCCACGAACAGGTGGTAATGGGCGCCGCGCGGATTGCGTCCGCCGTAAATCCGGGGCCCGCCCAGAAGCCCCGACATGAAATCGGTCTGCTGGTTTTCCAGATGCGCGCGCTTGTTGCCGGCGAAGAAGCCCTTCAGCCAGAGATGCGACAACAGCTTGTCATAGAGAATTTTGTGGACGCGTTCGAAGCACGCCCGGCCGCCCAGCGCATCGAAATAACCTTCGCTTACCTGATAGCCCAGGCCCCGTTGCGGCGGCTTTGTCGTCACAGGACCAGTTCCGCCACCCGCGGCCTATTCCTTCAGGTCCTCCCACAACTCCTTAACCTTGCCGAAGAAGCCGTGGGCCTGAGGGCTGTGGGTTTCGGTGCTGCTTTCCT
>JAESSX010000011.1 GCA_016763915.1 Rhodospirillales bacterium | reverse complement strand
CTCCAGGCAATAGTGTTCGGCCAGCTTGGCCCGCGCCGGCTTGACCAGAGTCGTCATTTTCGAGAAATCGGTTTCGCCCTGGTGATAGATCCAGTGCCAAAGCTGCTTGGCGCGGAACGGCTTTTCACCGATGGCGTCCATTTCCTGGGCCAGTTCCTCGCGGTCCAGGCCGATCAGGTTTTTATGCGCCTTGGTCATGGCAAAGACATAGGGCGTTTTGTCGTCAAACGCCATGTTAAAAGAGGTCTAAAGAGGCCTCAGGACGTCTAATTACGCCAAAAGGCGCCTCAAGCCGGTCTCCCCGGCGCGCCGATCAGGAAAGGATTGGGGTTCGGGGTATAACGGCGGGTTCCCGTGTTATGTCAAATTCCGGTGAATTGTAAACATTATCAGCCAACGGTTCAGGCAACCGGCCCTGGCTGCCTGGGAAGGCAGCCGAAACGCGTTATGAACATCGTTGCGTGCCTATATTTTTCTTTTTTTTCGGCCTTATTCGGGTTCTTTTTTGCCGGCACGTTGGAGAATTCTATCCCGGGTGGGAAGGGTTTCGATTTGGCTGACGCAGCCCACTAATGGATGAAATTTAACATATGGGACTCATAGGACGGCTTCCCCGGTTCACCCGGAAAGGCGCGCGATGCGTGGTCTGGAGGCCCGTTCAGAACAGAGAACCCAATAGGAATAATGGGGAAGTCCGGGGGGTTTTGGCTGGCCTTCATTGCCGGACACCTCTACCTTAAGCTGAGTTCCCTGCGTTAACATCCACGAGAAAAGGCAAAACCGAATCGCTTGGAGTAATTGAAAATGAGACTTCGAGTTCTTCTTTTTTTCGCTTTATCCGTTGTTACCCTGATCCCGGTCGTTCTTTTCGGGGTCTGGCCACATTCGCGCGCCTTCGACAAGGAAATCGCCGACGTTTCCGAACGCCACCTGCTGTTGGCGCGCAACATCGGCGCCGCCTTGGAGCGCTATGATCGGGACGTCAAATCGACCTTTCAACTGCTGGCGAGCAATGTGGTCAACGATATTTCGCTCAGCGGCACCAAGAAGCTGTTGTCCAACCTCAATTTCCGCCACATTTGCGTCACCTCCCTGACCGACAGCAAGGTTCTGTATTCCCTTAACGAAGAAATTAACCCGTGCCCGGAACGGGTGCCGGCGGAAAGATACAGACTTTTACGGGACCTGGCTTCGCCCGATGAGGTCCGGTTTACGGAAGTTTTGTCCGGGCCGGATGGCAAACCGACCTTGTACCTTGTCTGGGCCATCGGTGAATTAATGGCCGTCGGGTCCATCGACACCGATTATATCGTCGCTCTGGGCAAGGCGATTTCTTTCGGCAAGCGCGGCCATGCGGCGATCGTAGATCATACGGGCAAGGCCATCGCTCATCCGTTGGCCAGTTGGCGCAACGAAAGAAAGGATATGACGTTCCTGCCGCCGGTCAGACTGATGCTGGAAAAGAAAACCGGCGTTTCCATGTTCTACACGCCGGCCATGAAGGCGGATGTGATCGCAGGGTACACTTGGGTTCCGGGTTCCAACTGGGGGGTGATGATTCCGCAACCGGTCCCCGAACTGAGGGCTCGGGCCGATGCCGTTCAACGCTATGCCTTGGGGGTGATCATTGCCGGCGTTATCGCCGCCGCCCTGGTCGGCTGGGTTTTATCGGGGTATCTGACCGGCCCCGTGCGCGCCGTTGTCGGCACCGCCCGGGAAATGACCGCGGGCGACCGGGCCGCCCGGGTGCCGGCCCTGAAAGGGTTCGTGCCTGAGGAATTCAAGGAACTGTCGCAAGCCTTCAACGCCATGGCTGAAAGCGTGGAGAGTTCCCATCAACAGCAAACCAGGGTCGCCGAGGCTGTTTCCTCGGCCGAAGGCGAAGGCCTGTTCTATCAATTGGCCGAAAGCCTGGCGAATATTCTGTCCGCCGATTATGTCTTCATCGGCGAGCTTTTAGAAGAGCACGATGAACAACGGGTTCGCTCCATTGCTTTTCACGCCCATGGCGCCAAGGCCGAAAATTTTGAATATATCTTAAAAGGTGCGCCGTGCGAAAACGTCGTCAGCAAGGAAACCTGCTTCTATGAAAGCGGCGTCCAGGAAAAATTCCCCGAATTTAAGGTCCTTGAGACCATGGGCATCGAGAGTTATTTCGGGGTGCCGTTGTTGGGACCCAATAACAAGCCGTTGGGGTTATTGGCGGTGATGAACAGCCAGCCGATGGAAAACCCGAAAACGACCATCGAATTGCTGGATATCTTCGGAATTCGCGTAGCCGCCGGCCTGCATCGGTTGCGGGCCGAGAAAAAGATCAAAAACGCCCTTGCCGAGGCCGAACGCGCCAATCAGACGAAATCCGACTTTCTGGCCACCATGAGCCACGAATTGCGAACACCCCTGAACGCCATCATCGGCTTTTCACAGGTCATCAGCGGCCAGGTCTACGGCGAAATCCAGGATAAACGCTATCGCGACTACGCCAAGGATATCAGCAACAGCGGCCATCACCTGCTGTCGTTGATCAACGATCTGCTGGATATGAGCAAGATCGAATCCGGCAAGCTCGAACCGGACGATATCGACCTCAATGTCGTCGACGAGATCATGGGCAACTTCAAGCTGGTGGAAGACATGGCGCATAAAAAGGATATAACGCTCAGCGCTAACTTTGCGAACCGGTCCTTGAACCTGCGTGCCGATCCGAGAATGTTTCAGCAAATTCTGACCAACCTGTTGTCGAATGCGGTGAAGTTCACACCGCGGGGCGGCACCGTTACGGTTTCAGACAACATCGGCCCGGCCGGGGAACTGGAGCTTGAGGTTGCCGATACCGGCTTGGGAATTTCGGCGTCGGACCTGGTATCCGTCTTGGAGCCGTTCGAACAGGCCCGCAACCACAATGACAAAATGCATGGGGGCACGGGGCTGGGACTTCCCATTGCCCGTTCCCTGGTGGAAGCGCATGGCGGAACGTTGAAGATCGAAAGCAAGGTCGATAAGGGCACGAAGGTTCTCGTCACCTTTCCGGCGGCAAGAATTCTGGCGGCCTAATAAGACGCCCTTGCGGGCCTTTTGCTAACAAGCGCGCCGGTGCGTTCGGCCATTGCATCCGGCCGCCGAAAGCGCGCGGGACGTTATGGTTTTCGTGTAATGTTTGAATTAATTAACCAATAGCGTTTATGCCTTAGGCGGAATTCCTTCACGATTCTTTTAAGAATCCGTGGGAGTGCGTGTCGTGGAAATCATGCCGAAAAAATCCAAAGGGAACGCCGTCGTTACCCTGATTGGCGTTTTGGCGATGGGCCTGGTGTCGATCCCGGCGCTCTACGCAGCGGAAAACGATTGCTCCGCCCTGATGAAATCGCTGTCTAAAACGGGCGAAGTCCCGGCGATTGTCATCAACCCGGTGGACGAAACCGTCAAAATCATCTCCACCAGGGGCGAGTGTTCGGAAACCATCGAAGCCTGGAGCAAAAGGGATGCCCCGCCGTCTAGCGACAGGAAACCGGCCAAATCAAACCCCGCGGCGGCGCCAAAGACGGAACCCAAGCCGCAGCCAAAGGCGGTCACGGTGAATCCGAAACCCGGCCCGGCGGACCCGGGCGCACCGGAACCCTTCAAGAAACTTATGCCCAGGCAGACGTTTACTCCGGCGCCGGACAGCGGACCGGAAAAAAAATTACAAAGCCCGCCGCCTGTGACAAGCCCCCGTCCGGTGGTCAAAAAATGGGACCCGCAGGCAAAATGCGATTACCGCCTCGGCGAAATCTGGGAATCCCAGGTCATCAAAATCGCCGACATCGATCACTGGCTGGCGCGCGCCTTTACCATGGACCTCAACGCCGACTTCAAGGTCGACAACATCAGTTTCATCTTCGTGGCCAAGGACGGTTCCGAAAAGGTCGTTCATTATTTCGGCGCCCCCGGCGAGGTATCCGGCCGGGTGTATCCGGCCCTGACCCTGCCGGATGAAAGTTTGATCGGCCGACTTTGCTTCGATGACCTGAAATACAAAAAACCGAAATTCTTCGGCGACAGAAAACTTCAATCCACCTTGATCGAGATCGAAAAACCCGATCTGGCCGGTGAACTGGATGCTAGGCAAAGAGGCGTCGTCTACAAGTCGAAGACGGCTAAGAAAAAGCCCCCCCGCCGCGAAGACCCCACCCCGTGGTGGGTGTGGGCGGCGTCGGGCGGGGGCGCGCTTGTGGTGGTGGCGGGCGCCGTCCTGTTCGTGCTGCGGCGCAGGAAGAAAGCGAAAAAGACCGGCGACGAAGACGAAAAAGACGACGCAGAGACAGAAGGCGACGAAGAGGACGACGGCGAAAAACCGAACAAGAAAAAGAAAGGTTTCGGCGCCCTGTTCGCCCGCTTCAAAAAGAAACCGAAAAAAGCCGAAGATGAAGACGAAGAGGATTCCGGGGATCAGAAGTAGCGCCCGGTTAACGGGCCGGCTTCAGCACACGGAAGGTTTAGGCAAAGGCAGGGGATTTGTCGGGCGTCCCGGCCAGTGCAGGGAGCCACGGGCGTGGACGCGGGCGTCAAAAAATCCCTGAAAAATAAAAAATTTATTCTTCCCATGAAAAATCTCATTTGTCTGGCCCGGGGAATCCTCGTAAACCAAGACATCCGACCGCATTCCGGCCGCCAACGGAAAGGCTGACAAAAAAGGACGCCGCCATGACCGCTGTTAAGAACCACGACCGTTTCGGCAACGTGTTCACGCCCGGTCTGCCTTATGCCCACGGCCGGTTTATCCGCGACAGCCGCGACGACCACGCGAAGCTGCGCAATGCCTGGCGGTTTATCGAACGCCGCACCAAGGAAAAGGGGCTGGCGGAAATCTATAACCTGTCGGGATTGGACCGCGGCTACGAGGCGCCGGCGGACGGCCTTGTCCCGATGGACGACGAATTGGCCCCGGCCCTGTTGTCGGGACGGCTCACGGAGCTGGCGCTGGATCATCTCGGCGGCAACGCCGAGGAGCACGACATCATGCCCTTCAACCGCCAGACCGCCGCGATCATGACGGCGACGCGGGTTCTGGCGAAGCCGGGCAGCACGGTGATCGGCGTTTCAGTGACCGGCAGCCACGCCTGCGTGGTCCGGGGGGCAAAATACGCCGGCACCGAATTTATCGACACTTTAGGCCTGGCGGCCTTCGAGGAAGCCTTGGCGGAGACCGAAAACGTGCAATTGGTCGCCATGACGCGCCTCGCGGTGAGTTACGAGATCCTCAGCGTCCCCGATATCGAGCGCATTGTCCGCCTCGCCCACGACGCCGGGGCGAAGGTGCTGGTCGATGACGCCGCCGGCGCGCGCGTCGGCCCGGCCGTTTTCGGCCAGCCGAAGATGCTGGAGCTCGGCGTCGATGCCGGTTCCACCGGGCTCGACAAATACGGCACCGTCGGCCCCCGCATCGGCCTGCTCGGCGGGACCACGGAGATGGTCGGGGAATTGCGGGCGCTGGCCTTCGAACTGGGCGTCGAGGCGCGGCCGATGATCTATCCGGGCATCGTCCATTCGCTCGAACAATACGACCCGGCCCGGGTTCGGGAATTGGCCGATACCACCAACCGGGTGGTCGCGGAAATCAAGAAACGCCTCGGCAACCGGGTCACGGAAACGCCGGTGATCGCGCGCCTGGACGGTGAAGACATCCTGGAAATCGCCATGCAGCGCGCCGGCCTCAAGGACCGCCCAATGATGCCGATCGAGGCATCGGCCGGTCTGGCGATGCTGATGCTCAGGGATTACGGCGTGCTCACCGTGCATTTCGCCGGCCTGCCGCCGGGCACCTCGGCGATGCTGATCAAGTTCATTTCGCCGGAAACCCTGGGCCGTTTCGGCGGCGCGGAAAAATTCGCCGAAGCCGTCGATTCCTCGCTCGACCGGCTGGCCGAGGTGATCGGCGACGAGACGGCGTTTCGGGAACTGCTGTTCGGCGCAGCCTAGCCCTTTTTCTGCGTCTTGGCCCAGCTGTCCCGCAGGCCCACGGTGCGGTTGAAGACCGGCTTGTCGGGGGTCGCCTCGGTATCGAGGCAGAAATAGCCCTGGCGTTCGAACTGCACCGTTTCACCTAAAGGCAGGTCAGCCAGGGCCGGTTCCAATTTGCAGTTTTCCAACACCGTCAATGAGTCCGGGTTGAGGCCGTCGAGGGGATCATCGCCGTCTTCTTCATCGGTGAACAGGGGATCGTACAGCCGCACCTCGGCGCTTAACGCATGGGGGACGGAAACCCAATGCAGGGTACCCTTGACCTTGCGCCCGTCGG
>JAESSX010000176.1 GCA_016763915.1 Rhodospirillales bacterium | reverse complement strand
TGCTCCTTCGCCGCCAGAAGCTCTGCTTCCGCCTGCTGGCGTTTTGTGATGTCGGTCCCCGTTCCGCGATACCCCTTGAACACGCCGTGACCATCGAAGGCCGGGGCGCCGCTGATGGAAATATGGACGCCATCCCCGTCGGGCTTGCGCAATTCATAACAAAAATCGTTGAACGGGCGGCGCGCTTCCAGATCGGCGAAATGCCTTTGCCATTTCGGATCCGTCATTCTCTCGTCATTGACATCCCGGCGGCTCTTGCCGACCAGTTCATCGCTTTTGTAACCGATGACATCGTAAGTCCGGCCCGAGAAATAGGTGAACAGGAGGTTTTCATCCATTTCCCAGAACCAGTCCGACGCCACCTCGGCGTAATTCCTGAAACGCGCCTCGCTTTCCTTAAGCGCCTGTTCGGCCAGTTTAAGGTCGGTGATATCGATAAAGGACGTCGCGATCCCCCCCGACGGTGTCTTGACTTCCTCGATCCGGCCCCAAGTGCCGTCCTTGAACTTTCTGATGATGGTGCCTCGCGGATCGAGGTGTTTCTTGACCCGCTCGCGGATGAACGCCTCCTCGCGGCCGTAGGATTCGGGGATCAAGCCAAGTTCCACATTGCGCCGGATTATGTCTTCGAAGGTCCCGCCCTTTTCAATGATTTCCTTGGCGCCGGGCCTGATCCGCGCGTATTCGTTGTTGAAGGCGATCAGCCTGTCGTCGGCGTCATAAAGGGCAAAAGCCTGCCGCAGGCTTTGCAGGGCTTCCAGCAAGCGGCCTTCGCTTTGCCTTAATGCGTCCTGGGTCCGTTTTTGTTTGGAGATATCGGTATTGACACCGCAGATGGCGATGACTTTCCCGTCGGCGCCCCTAAGCGGAAATTTGTGAAGGATCGTATCCTTCACCGTGCCATCCAAAAGGGTCGTTTTGTGCTCATTCAATACCGGCTTTCCGGTTTTCAGAGTCTCCTGATCATAGGCATGGATTTTGTCGCCATGGTCCTTGGGGTAGAAATCGTAAACCGTCTTGCCTGCAATATCCTTGCCGGCGGGGTTAAACCATTCCTGCCAGGTCGTATTGGCCATCAGGTATTGCCCGTCAAGGTCCTTGAGCAGGATCGCCGCTGGTGAATTGTCGATGATGTCCTTGAACAGGGCCTCGCTTTCCTTCAGGACCGCGGACGAAGAGGAAACCCCCACACCGTCGCCGGCATCATCGAGCTTGGCTTGGGCAATCTCGCGTTCAAGGCTTTCCAACTCGTCAACGAGTTGGGCCTTGGTCCTGCGCAACCGTTGCTGACGTCGCTTATCCACGCCGGTCATTCGCCCCCCAAGGGCATTTACAGGTTAGGTTTGTTCAAAGCCGAATTTCAATTTTGCCGGCAACGCAGAACCCCTAGCAAGCGTTTTTTTTCTACTTACTCAAGAGTGTTTTTATACACGGTTACGTTGATAATCAAAAACTTTGAAATTTTAAGAAGTAATTTTCCTGCTTTCTTTGCCGTCTCCGGCATCCGGAAACGAAAAAGGCCCGCTAAGCGGACCTTGGGATCGTTTTTCGTCTGAATAAACCGGCTCAGGTAAAGTCTCAGGCGGCGGCCTGGGCCTTTTTGATCTTCTTTTTCAGACGCAGAATTTCCGGTTCCAGGTCGGCATCCCGGGTATCCAGAAGAAAGACATCCAGGCCGCCTTTCTGTTCCACCGTCCGGATGGCGTGGGAAGACACCTTCAGGCGCACCGACTGGCCCAAAGCCTCACTGTACATGGAGGTCTTCTGCAAATTAGGCAAAAACCGGCGGCGGGTCTTATTGTGGGCGTGGCTGACGTTATTACCCGTCTGCACGCCGCGGCCCGTAAGCTGACAACGTCTGGACATCCGTTTGATCCTTCACGGAATTAAAGCAGGGGCCGACGCGTACCGGCCCGGAAAGGCGGTTTTTAGGCCACGTCCCGCCAACAGTCAAGGAGAACATGGCCTATTCGACGATCCGCCAAACCTTGTTCCCCGGCCCCCCCTCCCCTAGACTCTTTGTTCTTACTTTCAACGTTAATTTTGGTTTGCCCCCATGCCCCTGGATACCGACACCGATGTCCGCCATGACTGGACAAAAGAAGACGCGCTGAGCCTTTTCCGGCTGCCTTTCAACGACCTGATTTTCCGCGCCCAAACCCTTCATCGGCGCTTTTTCGACGCCAATCAGGTGCAGATGTCGCGCCTGTTGTCGGTGAAAACCGGCGGCTGCCCCGAGGATTGCGCCTATTGCCCGCAATCGGCCCGTCATGACACCGGTGTGAAGGCGGAAAAACTGATGCCGGTGGACGACGTTCTGGCGGCGGCCCGCCAGGCCCGGGATCAGGGCGCGACCCGGTATTGCATGGGCGCGGCGTGGCGCAACCCGAAAGATTCCGATCTTGAAAACATCTGCGCCATGATCGAAGGCGTCAGGGCATTGGGCCTGGAGAGTTGCGCGACGCTCGGCATGTTGACCGGGCCCCAGGCGGAACGGCTGAAACAGGCGGGGCTGGATTATTACAATCACAATCTGGATACGTCGGAGGAATTTTACGGCCGGATCATCACCACCCGGACCTACCAGGACCGTCTGGATACCCTGAAACACGTCCGCCACGCCGCCATCAAGGTGTGTTGCGGCGGCATCGTCGGGCTGGGCGAAACCCGGGACGACCGCGCCGGCATGCTGACCAACCTGGCCAACCTGGACCCGCACCCGGAAAGCGTGCCCATCAACCTGCTGGTCCGGGTCGAAGGGACCCCGCTGGACCATGCCCAGGACCTGGACACGCTGGAATTCATACGCACCATCGCGGCGGCCAAAATCATGATGCCGGGCTCGGTGATCCG
Organism: Rhodospirillales bacterium; assembly: GCA_016763915.1. The sequence continues at coordinate 462 of JAESSX010000176.1, read as the reverse complement.
CCTGTCGGCGGGGCGCGAGGAAATGACCGACGAAACCCAGGCTCTGTGTTTCCTGGCCGGCGCCGGGTCAATTTTCGTCGGCGACAAGCTGTTGACCACGGGCAACCCTGAAAAGGACCAGGACGTGTTACTGTTCGAACGTCTTGGTTTAAGCCCGGCCCCGGCGGAAGGCCCCTCCGGCCCCGCGTGATGTCTGCCCGATCCTTTCCCCCAACGCCCGTCTGGTTGAAGGAAGGCTATGAGCATATCTGGATGCCGTACACCCAAATGCGCACGGCGCCGCCGCCGCAAGCCGCCGTCGCCACCGAGGGGGCACGCATCATCCTGGCCGACGGCCGCCAACTGATCGACGGCGTGTCATCGTGGTGGTCGGCCTGCCACGGCTACAACCACCCGCACATCATCGACGCCATCACCCGCCAAGCCCAGGCCATGCCCCATGTCATGCTGGCCGGGCTGGCC
>JAESSX010000175.1 GCA_016763915.1 Rhodospirillales bacterium | reverse complement strand
TTACCGGCCGCGCGTTTATTTGGCGAAACTCATTTTCGAATAAATCACAAAAACTTAAGTAAAATCACATAGTTATGTTAATTTATTGAGCGTGTTGAGTTATTTGGCATGGGTATTGCTTGTATCTCCTGAACCAAGACTGAGTTCAATTTGTCAAAACGGGAGATGACCCATGCAAATGGAATTTTTAGCCAGGCACGATTTCGAAGATTTCCTGATGGCGGAGTTCAACACCATGCCCGGTTCTCCGGCGCCGTCCCATGATCGTTTTGAAGCGGGGATGCGAATCGTCAATTCGCTGGCCGAAGATCTGGCGCTCGATTGCGTCGAATTGGATATCGAGTATCTGAGCTGACCGGATCGTCAACCCGGGAGGGCGCACCATGCAATCCCAACAGGAGTATCACCGGCAACTGGCGGCCAGCCTCATGGTTTCCATCGGTTATGAAGACGCCGTCGAATGGGCGCTCAGCAACCAGTGGGAAGGGGTTCTGCGGCAACTCCTGAGGTTACCCCGCAAGGCCGATCAGGGACCATCCACAGACCGTCCCTTGAACAACCTGCCCTCAAAGGACTCCATTTGATGGCAGGTTGATCCGGCAGGATTTTCGGGTTTGCCGCCGTAAACGGCGGTCACGATAATTCCGGCCCCTTCGCGGGCCTTGTTTTTTCATCATCACGGTTCGCGGAATTGTGCATCCACCACCGCAATCGCACTCATATTGACAATGCCCCGGGCCGTCACGGATTGCGTCAGGATATGCACCGGCTTGGCGGCGCCGATCAACTTTGGCCCCACGGGCAGGCCGCCGCTCAGGGATTTCAATAAATTAAAGGCCGTATTGGCGGTATTCAGGTCGGGCAGCACAAGCAGATTGGCCTGCCCTTTCAGCCTGGAGCCGGGGAAAATCCGTTCGCGCAGGGTTGCATCCAAAGCCGCATCGGCCTGCATTTCGCCGTCGACTTCGAGGCCGGGGGCGCGGTGCTTGAGAATTTTCACGGCTTTGCGCATCTTCACGGCGGACGATGCGCGCGCGCTGCCGAAATTGGAATGGGACAACAGCGCGACCTTCGGAATTACCCCGAAACGGCGCACGGCATCCGCGCTCAGCAGGGTCATTTCCACCAGTTCCTCGACACCGGGGTCGTGGGTCACGTGGGTGTCGCACAAGAAGAAGGTCCCGTTCGGCAGGATCAGCGTCGATAAGGCGGATACGCCCAGAACGCCGTCGTCCTTGCCGATGATATCGAGCACATGGCACAGGTGCTCCCGGTACTGGCCGAAGGTGCCGCAGATCATGGCGTCGGCGTCTCCGCGCTGGAGCATCATCGCCGCGATCACCGTGGTGTTGGTGCGGATGATGGTTCTGGCCGCGTCCGGGGACACCCCGCGCCGGCACATCAGCTGGTGATAGCCGCGCCAATATTCGTCGTAGCGGGGATCGTCCTGGGGATTGCAAATCTCAAAATGGGTTCCCGCCTCAAGCCTGAGCCCCAGCTCTTCGATGCGCCGGGCGATGATTTCCGGGCGTCCGATCAGAATCGGCCGGGCCAAATCGTCGTCCACAAGAATCTGGGTGGCGCGCAGAACCCGGCGGTCTTCGCCTTCCGCCATGACCAGCCGCTTGGGATTATGCCGGGCCTTGGTAAACACCGGTTTCATCAGCATGCCGGAGCGGAAGACAAAGCGCGACAGCTGTTCAAGGTAGGCGTCGAAATCCTCGATCGGCCGGGTGGCGACGCCGCTTTCCATGGCGGCGCGGGCGACCGCCGGGGCGATTGTCATGATCAGGCGCAGATCAAAGGGTTTGGGAATCAGGTATTCGGGGCCGAATTTCAGGTCCTCGCCGCCGTAGGCCTGGGCGACGATTTCCGAGCTTTCGGCCATCGCCAGGTCGGCCAGCGCCCGCACCGCGGCCATTTTCATTTCCTCGTTGATGGTGGTGGCGCCGACGTCCAGCACGCCCCGGAAAATGAACGGGAAGCACAACACATTGTTGACCTGATTGGGGTAATCGGACCGGCCGGTGGCGATGACGGCGTCCGGATTGGCCTTTTTCGCGACTTCCGGCAGGATTTCCGGGTCCGGGTTGGCGAGCGCCAGGATGAACGGCTTGGCCGCCATCTTCTTGACCATCCCGGGCTTCAGGATGTTCGGCGCCGAAAGTCCCAGAAACACATCGGCGCCTTCGATGGCCTGGTCCAGGTCGCGGTTTTCGGTGTCCTGGGCAAACACCGCTTTTTCCTCCGTCATGTCCTGCTCGCGGCCCTGAAAAACGACCCCGACATGATCGACCAGCGTGATGTTTTCCATTTTCACGCCCAATTGGACGAAAAGGTTCAGACACGCGATCCCCGCCGCCCCGCCGCCGGTGGACACCAGTTTGACGTCTTCGATCTTTTGCCGACCACCCGCAGGCCGTTGACCAGAGCCGCGCCGACAACGATGGCCGTGCCGTGCTGGTCGTCATGAAACACCGGGATGTTCAAACGTTCGCGCAGTTCGCGCTCGACGATGAAACAGTCCGGCGACTTGATGTCTTCCAGGTTGATGGCGCCGAAGGTCGGCTCCAGGCTGGCAATGATGTCGACCAGTTTAAGCGGATCGGATTCGTTGATCTCGATATCGAAAACGTCGATGCCGGCGAACTTCTTGAACAGAACCGCCTTGCCCTCCATGACCGGCTTCGCCGCCAGGGCGCCGATGTTGCCGAGGCCGAGAACGGCCGATCCGTTGGTGATGACGCCGACCAGATTCTGGCGCACGGTCAGGGTCGCCACTTCCGCCGGGTCCTCGACGATAGCCTCGCACGCCGCCGCCACGCCCGGAGAATAGGCGAGCGCCAGATCGTCCTGCGTCGCCAACGGTTTGGTCGCCGTGATCGTCAGCTTTCCCGGCTCTGGCAAGCGATGGTATTCCAGGGCTCTTTTTTTATTTATGTCTTCCGTCATCGGCTTGTTCCTCCGTCTGCGTGGTAAGGTGATCGTTAACCTGCCCAGGGGCAACCAATTTCAGGCGCCGCCCTTGCGCCGCCGCCGACGGTTGCGCAGGGACAAGGACTAGAGCCTTTCCTTTCGCCGTGGCAAAGACGAACATAGGCGCCGATTGCATCGGACCTAAAGTTACGGATTAGCCCTTGAGCGCCATTTTTTTCGCCATCATCCTGATTGCCTTCGTGGTGGCGGCTTTCCGGCAGTTGACCTGGACGGCGCCGGCGGTTCCGTCGGCGGCGGACGCGTCCCAGGCGGTGGAGCCGATGCAGGCGCTGGCCACCGCCATGATCGATGCGGCGACCGGGTCGGTGACGCTGGCGCTGGGGCTGGTCGGGGTGATGGCCCTGTTTCTGGGCATGATGAAGGTGGCCGAAGAAGGCGGGCTTCTGTTGATCATCGCCCGCACGGTGCGCCCCTTGATGGTGCGCCTGTTCCCCGACGTTCCGGCCGACCACCCGGCCATGGGCGCGATGATTCTGAACATGGCGGCCAATGCCATGGGGCTGGGCAACGCGGCGACGCCGTTCGGTATCCGCGCCATGCAGCAACTGGAATCCCTGAACCGGACGCCGGGCACGGCGAGCAACGCCATGGTTCTGTTCCTGGCCATCAATACCTCCAGCGTCACGCTGCTGCCGACCGGCGTCATCGCGTTGCGCGCCGCCGCCGGGTCGACCGATCCGGCCGGCATCCTGCCGACGACCCTGTTCGCCACCATCTGTTCGACCACGGTGGCGATCATCATGGCCAAGATGTGCCAGCGCTATTGGCCGGTGCGACCGGTGCGACCGGTGCGACCGGTGCGACCGGTGCGGGCGGTTGAGGGTAACCCCGGGGAAGCGGCCGCACCCGCATTGCCGGGCGACGTGGAAACCGGCCCTTCGGGCGATGCCGGCACGGACGTTCCGGTATCGGAGGGCTATCCGGTCTGGGTGTCGGTGTCGGTGCTGGCCGGGATCGTCGCCATCATTCCGTTGA
>JAESSX010000174.1 GCA_016763915.1 Rhodospirillales bacterium | reverse complement strand
CGTATCCCTGCAGAATGCGCAAGCCCAAAGCCGTAAAGAACAATCCGATGTCGGGGTTGAGCGGCGCGCCGCCGGACACCAGCGCCTTCAGCCGGCCGCCGAAGCGCGCGCGCACCTTGTTCCGCACCAGGTTGTCCAGGGCCCAATCGACCAGCCGTTCCTTCAGGCTCAGGCTGCCGGGGTCCCGGAAACGCCGGGAGCCGAGTTCGACGGCCAGGTTGAACAGCTTTTCCTTGGCTCCACCGCTCTTGCGAACACCCATGGTGATGCGCTGATGCAGCGTCTCGTAAAGCCGGGGCACGGCGGTCATGATGGTCGGCCGCGCCTCGAGCATGTTGGCGGCCAGGGTCTCGACCCCCTGGGCGTAATAGATTTCCGCGCCGATGGACATGGGGAAGAATTGCCCGGCCATGTGTTCATAGGAATGGCTGAGCGGCAGGAACGACAGAAACACTTCGTTTTCCAGCCCCAGTTCCTCCAGCCGGTCGATGGCGCCTTCGCAATTGGACAGGATGTTGCGGTGGCTGAGCATGACGCCTTTCGGCAGCCCCCCGGTGCCCGAGGTATAAATGATGCAGGCGGTTTCATGGGGGTCGGCCCGGGCGGCCATTTCGACGATGTTCTCATGGCCCTGGCGGCCCTGTTCGATGACATCGTCGAGATGCAGAACCCGCACGCTCAAACCTTGAGACATCTCGGGCGGGTCCATGGCGATGAGGAATTCCAGGTCCGGCGATTGCAGGGCGGCAGGCAGCAACTGTTCGGCCAGCTTGCGCGTCGACACGATGGCGCCCTTGGCGCCGCTGTCGTGCAGGATATGCAGATGATCGTTGCTGGTGTTGGTGGTGTAGGCGGGAACGGTAATCGCGCCGATGGCCATGATCGCCATGTCGGCGACCAGCCACGCCGGGCGGTTTTCCGAGACCAGCATCACCCGGTCGCCCCTGCCGATGCCCTGGGCCAGAAGGCCGCGGGCCAGCGGCGTGACGCGCGCCGCCGTGTCGCCCCAACTCAACGCCTGATAGTCCCCGCCGTGCTTCGCCCACAGGAACGGGCGGTCGCCCAGGCGGGCCGCCTGATCGAAAAACATGGCCCCCAGACTTAGCCAGTCTCTCTTGGTCATTTTTACGTTTCCCTCTCGTTGATGCGGTCTATCATTGACGTTGCCGCAGGCGATTTCCACCATTAAAGGATCATCCGATGCCGAAACCAAAAAGAAAAACCAAACCCCCCGAACTCCCGCGGTGGAATCTCAACGACCTGTACAGCAGCCCGAAAGCGCCGAAGCTGAAGGCCGACCTCGCCTGGGCCGCCGCGGAATCGAAGAAATTTCGCCGCACCTATGAAGGTAAGCTCAAGGGACTGGACGGCCAAGGGCTCGGCAAGGCGATCGCGCGCTATGAGAAAATCTCCGAGCGCATCGGCAGGATCATGAGTTACGGCCACCTGTTGCACGCCACCAACATGAGCGATGCGGACGTCAGCGTCTTTTTCCAGACCCTGCAGGAACGGGTGACCGACCTTTCGACCGAAACCTTGTTCTTTACCCTGGAACTGAACCGTATCGGCGACGGCGTTCTGAAGCGCCAGCTCAAGCACCCCAAGGCCGCCCGCTATGCGCCGTGGGTCCGCGATTGCCGGGTTTTCCGCGATCATCAGTTGTCCGACGAGGCGGAAAAGCTGCTGCATGAGAAATCCCTGACCAGCCACAGCGCCTGGATCCGGCTGTTCGGGGAAACCATGGCCGACATCCGCTTTGCCGTGGAAAAGCCGGGCCGGGGGAAAACCAAACGGGTGCGGGAAATGACCCTCGCCGACACCCTCAACCTGTTGTCGGACAAAAAACCCGAGGTCCGCAAGCAGGGCGCCAAGGCGCTTAGCAAGGGTCTCGGGGAAAATATCCGCACCTTCACCCTGATTACCAATACCCTGGCCAAGGACAAGGAGATCGAGGACCAATGGCGGCGCTACCCCAAGCCCCAGTCCTACCGCAACCAGGCCAACCAGGTCGAAGACGAAGTCGTCGATGCCCTGGTCGGCACCGTGCGGAAAAATTATGCCAACCTGTCGCACCGCTATTACAAGCTGAAAGCGAAATGGTTCGGCGTGCGCCGGCTCAACACCTGGGACCGCAACGCGCCGCTGCCGGAAGATTCCAACCGCCGCTTTTCGTGGGACGAGGCCAAATCCACGGTGCTGTCGGCGTACGGCGGGTTCGCGCCCGAAATGGCGGCCATCGCCCAACGGTTTTTCGATAAACGCTGGATCGACGCGCCGCCGCAACCGGGCAAGGATTCCGGGGCCTTTTCCCATTCCACGGTGCCGTCGGTACACCCTTACGTGATGATGAACTTCCACGGCAAGGCGCGCGACGTGATGACCCTGGCGCACGAGTTGGGCCACGGCGTGCATCAGGTGCTGGCGGCCGATCAAGGCGCGTTGATGAGCGACACGCCGCTGACGCTGGCGGAAACGGCGTCGGTGTTCGGCGAGATGCTGACGTTTCGCGAGATGCTGAACACCGAGACAAGCGCCAAGCGCCGGCGCATCCTGCTGGCCGGCAAGGTCGAGGACATGATGAACACCGTGGTCCGCCAGATCGCCTTTCATCAGTTCGAGCAACAGGTCCACAGCCAGCGCCCGAAGGGCGAACTCAGCGCCGAGCGACTGGGCGAAATCTGGATGCAGGTGCAACGCGAGAGTCTCGGCCCGGCCTTCCGTTTCGATGACGATTACCGTCACTTCTGGGCTTATATCCCGCATTTCCTGCACGCGCCGTTTTACGTCTATGCCTATGCCTTCGGCGACTGCCTGGGAATTCCCTCTATGACGTGTTCCAGTCGGGACACCCCGGATTCGAGACTAAGTATTTCGACATGCTGAAAGCCGGCGGCACGCTGCGGCATTCCGAACTATTGGCGCCGTTCGGCTTGGATGCGTCCGACCCGGCGTTCTGGAACCGGGGCTTAAGCGTGATTTCAGGATTTATCGACGAACTGGAAACGGCGCTTTGAGGCTGCCGTTATTGAGGCCATGAACGAAGACGACAAACTGTCCGGCCGGGTCAAGCGCTACGCCAAGGTGGGCGCCAAGGTCGGCGGGTTTGCCGCGCGCACCGCCACCAGCCGCATGTTCGGCCTGGACCAGGACCGCGGCAAGCAGGCCGAAGCGCTGCGCGTCATCCTGGGCGGCCTGAAAGGTCCGTTGATGAAGGTGGCGCAGATTCTGGCGACGGTGCCCGATGTCCTGCCCGAGAAATTCACCACCGAACTGGCGCAGCTGCAGTCCAACGCGCCGTCCATGGGCTGGGCCTTCGTCAAGCGCCGCATGACCGGCGAACTGGGACCGGACTGGCGGGAAAAATTCCAATCCTTCGACCAGGAAGCCGTCAAGGCGGCGTCGCTGGGGCAGGTGCATCGGGCGCGGGACCCGAAAGGCCGCGAGCTGGCGTGCAAAATTCAATACCCGGACATGGCCTCCGTGGTCGAAGCCGACCTCAAGCAGCTAAAGTTGGCCTTCGCCGTCTACCGGCGTTATGACCCGACCATAGACCCCAGCGAAATCCACAAGGAATTGTCCGACCGCCTGCGCGAGGAACTGGATTACCGGCGCGAGGCGCGCAACATGAAACTGTTTGCTGAAATTCTGAAAGCCGAGAAGGGGGTTCATGTCCCCCGCCTGGCGGAAGGCTTAAGCACCGGGCGCCTGTTGAGCATGTCGTGGCTGGACGGGGCGCCGTTAATGCACTTCGTCGACCAACACCTGGAAAGCCGCAATGCGGTCGCCCGCAACATGTTCCGGGCGTGGTACGTGCCGTTTTACAACTACGGCGTCATTCACGGCGACCCGCACCTCGGCAATTACACGGTGCGGCCCGACGCCGCCATCAATCTGATGGATTTCGGCTGTGTGCGGGTGTTCAAGCCGTCCTTCGCCGGCGCCGTCATCGACCTGTACAAGGCCTTGCGCGACGACGAGCCGGACCTGGCGGTGCATGCCTACGAGACCTGGGGGTTCGTGGGCCTGGACCGGTCCGTGATCGACATCCTCAACCAATGGGCCCGGTTTCTGTATGCGCCGATGCTGGAGGACCGCATCAAGCCGATCCAGGAAGACGGCGGCGTCATGTACGGGGCCGGCGTCACCGCCAAGGTGCACCGCGAACTGCGCGAAGTCGGCGGCGTCACCCCGCCCCGGGAATTCGTGTTGATGGACCGCGCCGCCATCGGCCTGGGCAGCGTGTTCACCCACCTGAAGGCGGAAATCAACTGGCACCGGATGTTCCATGACCTGATCGACGACTTCGACGAGGCGAAACTGCGCGCCCGGCAGAAGAAGATGCTGTCGGCCTTTGATATTCCCCTGGCCTGATTCTAGAATGAATCCATGTACTTTGACGGCGAAAGCCTGGACAAAAAATTTTTCAGCAAGGGCGACGAGGTCTTCCACGAGGGAGACCCCGGCGACGCCGCCTATATCGTCGAAAACGGGTCGGTGGGGATTTTCAAGACCATCGAAGGCGAGGAAATCCATCTGGCGACCATGAACGACGGCGAGTTGTTCGGTGAAATGGCGATCATCGACGGGTCCGAGCGCATGGCCCACGCCATCGCCCTGAAAGACAGCGTCATCGTCGCCATTCCCCGCGCCGGGCTGGAGGCCCTGTTGTCGAAACAGGCGCCTCTGGTGAAAACGCTGATACAAATACTGGTCGACAACCTGCGCAACGTTCACAAAATTTATATGAAACGCCCGCGCAGCGTGATCGATTATTTCAACGCCATTTCCTTTCAAACCGAAGGGTTGGCCCGAAATATCGAGGCCAACCAGGACCTCGACCCATCGGGCGATGGTCTGCGCAGGCTCGGTCTTATAGAAGATCAATTACAGGTGCTGCGCGAACAGTTCGCCTCCTTCAAGGACCGCCGCGCCAATGTGCTCGACCAATCCGGGGAAGGGGTCGACGGCCATTAAACCCGCAGCGATGACCGATGGATAAAGGACCGCAACCATGAGCGACCCAGTTTTTCACGTATTTCCGGCGGCCCCCGAACCGGTCGCGCCCTTCAGCCACGCCGTCGAGGCCGATGGCTGGGTGCAGTTGACCGGGCAGATG
>JAESSX010000173.1 GCA_016763915.1 Rhodospirillales bacterium | reverse complement strand
GCGCCCAGGTTGACCGAAGCGATGGCCGGTTCCGGTCCCAACTCAGGTTCGTCGTCGCTATGCCATGAAACGCTGTCGCGGCCGTCGCGGTAGAGATTAAGAAGCACGCTGTTGAAGCGGCGCCCGGATAATTTCTCAGTCCGCCGTTTGATAGCCATTAAAGGCGGCGTCCATGGCTCCGGGTTCATGGTCAAGCCTGAATAGGTATAGGGTCTGTCGCCATGCCAGGCGCTGAGGCGTGGAATCTGCACGATACCGCCGAACAACCGGACCGTCTCCTGACGCCAGACGATGGCTTGGCGAAGTTCACGGAAAAGGCCGTCCGCTTCGCCTGACGAAAATGCTGAGCGGTAGAGGACTACGTTGGCGTCGGCCATGGAAAGCATTTTTTACATCCTGTTATCGCCGTCACTGCGGACCCGGCGTTAGGGCCAACCGGTGTTTTCATCTTGGGAACCTATCGATGGGCATGGGTGTGGGTTAGCCCGGCCGGGCCATCGGGCGCACGAACGAGCGTAAAAGAAGCAGTTTTTGCATCTAGTCCGTCAATCCCGCGATGGGTATTTCGGCTCGCCGGCCCTGATACGCCGGCACCGGTTGCATCACAGGTTCCTCAAAGATTTTCTCTTACTTTACCCGCGTTTCAGGTCAGACAGACTGTACCGCTTTCTCCATTGCCGCTTCGTCGAAGGCCGGCATGGTGGTGATTTTGCCGTAACCCTGTTTCGCGTACCAGATGCTGAATCCGAGCACGATGAAGGCGTCCGACGCTTCGACGGTATCAATGTAATCATAGATGCCCTGGGTATAGTTGATTACCTCGAAGGTCATTCCCAATTCATCCGCCTTGGCCTTGCAGGACTGGACCCGTTTCTCATGGCGCCCGATCCATTCAGGTGCAATGGTGCCCAAGAATATGTACTTCATGACACTTCTCTCCGATTTGCGAGCTGAAATAAACCAACTATTTTACCACATCTTGTAGCGTTTCCAAATGCGCCTCCTGGGACATGATCGCGCCAGGCCGATCTTTCCCTCAGGGATAAAAGTCATGATGCCGTAGACCAAAGTCGCAGCGTGAGGTGTGTTTCAGGCACGTCATATTTCCTACATACCCGCTGAATGGAATCACCCATTGAACGTCCGCTTTGAGGGGTAAAGCGGACGTAAATCACCAATCGGGAAAGAGTCCGCTAATAGCCAAAAGCGGACATTCAGCGAGGTCGCGGCCTGACAAATTTTTGCTCCAATACCTCGGTGCCCCATTGATTGCCATAGTACTCCTCGGCAAGTGAGAACCCATGGTTCTCATAGAGAATTCGTGCTGTATCGAGACCTTGGAAGGTCCATAGGAGTGTCTCGCAAAAGGCCTGTTTGTCGCAAAACTCCATGGCCTCCTGCATGAGCATTTTTCCCACACCCGCACCCCGTATTCCGTTGTCAACGATGAACCACCTCAAATGAGCTCGCCCGTTTCCTAATTCCTCTCCATCAATCACAATGCTGCCGACGATCTTTTCACCCCTTTGAGCATACCAAATAGCATTCTCGGGCTTCACAAGCCTTGCCATAAAGTCTGAAAGTCCGTTTGCCACTTTGGTTTCAAAAGCAGCGCCAAACCCCTTTAGCCCGCTGTAGTAAGATGCGTGCATCTCCACAATTCGTCCAATGATGCAGGGCGTGTAACCTTCTTCGATGATCGTCTGACTGTCGCGTACCATGACGTTGTTGGACATCCGACTCGCTTTGAGCGCCGCTGAATAGTTCTGCAGACCAACGAGAATGCTCTGCCGAGATTGGTCGTTCAGAGGGAGGATCGCGGCTTCAACTTGCTGTTCCGCATATTGGGTGATCGCAGCCAGTGCCTTTTCACCTTGGCCCGTTAAGTGAAGAAATTTGATACGCGCGTCCTCATCGGACCAAGTTTCACGCAATATTCCCCTGTCTACGAGAGATTTGACCAAGCGACTGACTGTCGATTTCTCTAGAAGCAGTATTTCGGAAAGATCCTTGGCTGAACGTCGGCCGGCTGCACCAATTTCTATAATCCCGTGAACGGCTGACGGCGACAGATCGGTGCCGGCGAGGGTTCGGTTCATAAAGCCTAGCTCGCGCACAAGATCACGAGAGGCTGAACGAATTTTCGCAACTAGGGAGGATGAAGTGTGATGCATTTCGATATCCTGATAATATAGGTGTATTATACAACTATATTATCGCGAAATAAATATAACATTGGATGAACCTCTCCACTGCCGACCCGCTAAGTCAGCGCGCCCATATGTCGATAATGCCAACATCAACAAATGTCCGCTTTGGGTTGCCGCCTAAACCGGTCGATGCAACACAAGCGTTAAATATTTCTGCTGTCGTTTCAAACTCCAACGTCCTACGTGGTCGTTCGTTGAGTTGTTCAAAGACCGGGGGCCGCGTTTTTGCTATACTGGTCCATGTTGGGAGTGTGACATGGTCGAATGGAGTGGCGCGCCGGGGCTGAGTGCCGAGGAGGTGGCGGCCAGGAAGGAGCATTTCCGGATCCTGGTCTGCATCGATGGCTCTGATGAGAGCTACCAGAGCCTCCGCTACGCGGCCAGGCTGGGCGGAGGAGTCGATGCCGACATCGTGCTTCTCTACGTGCGCCCGGTCGACCAGGGGCTGCGCTCGGGCGGCCTCCAGGTCCGGGTGGTGCGTGAGAACATGCTCAAATGGGGCCTTGAGCTGCCGGGCATCCAATATCTCAAGAAGGGCCGCGACATGCTCAGGAATCTCGGCGTCATGTCCGGTGACGACTGGACTGAGGAATACGCCCACACCGACGTCAACGGCGATCCCCTGGGCGACAACAAGATCAACTACGTCAACGCCGAGGGCAAGATGGTGGTCCTGAAGCTCAAGGTCGCCTCCAGCATCGCCGCCGGCATACTCGAACAGTGGGAACTGGGGCCCTACGACCTGATCTTGCTCGGTGCGTCGGGCCGCTGGAAAGGCATGGCGAGGACGTTCTGGGACCCGGCGGTGGCCGAGAAGGTCGCCATCCATGCGCCATGCTCGGTGTTGGTGGCGCGCAACCTGGAAGAAGGACACGGTCACCTGATTTGCACCGACGGGTCGGAGCGGTCGTTGGAGATGGTGCGTCAGGACGCCAGGCTGGCGAGTCGCTGTAATTGCCCCATATCCCTGATGTCGGTCGCGCTTGATGTCGAATCAGAGACTGAAGCCATCGATAATGTGGCGAAAGCCAAGGAACTGCTG
>JAESSX010000172.1 GCA_016763915.1 Rhodospirillales bacterium | reverse complement strand
TTTCCCGGACGGCTTTGACCGCCTGTAAATCAGAGCGTTCGCTGAGTTGAACCTTGGCCTCTTCAACGGCTTCTTCACGCTGATGGCCTTTGTAGGTTTGGTGGATTGTCCATTGGCCGCCGCGCTGAACGTGAACCTCGAAAGTTGTATTTTGGCTCATTGGCTCCTCGGCGGAAATGAAGCAAAACGCAAAATATTTCCGCGCCAGGAAGGGCGGAAGCTGCAATTGCGCTAGCTTATCAAAACCGGGAAAAGGCGGCAAACCCGAAGGCCACACCGTCACACCAGGAATTCACTATAACGAGAACAGGCTGTTGCCAACCTGATCGGATATCAGGATTCCAGACCCAGATCCTTAAACCGCTTGTTGAATTTCGCCAACTGGCCGCCACCGTCAATCAGGCGGTGTACACCGGTCCAGGCAGGGTGGGTCTTCGGGTCGACATCCAGTTTCAACACGTCGCCGGGCGCGCCCCAAGTGGAGCGTGTCTGGTAGGTCGTGCCGTCGGTCATCTGGACGGTGATTTCATGGTAGTCGGGGTGGAGGTCTTTTTTCATGGTACTTCTTCATTCCGGGAAGGCGACTATATACGTTAAGCCATCATGCGGTTCAAGGGGGTATCCCCGTTTCCGGCGATTATTTGGAATCGCTTAGGGCTTTCAGGGTTTTTGCGCCCAGGATCACGACAATCACCATGATCAGCGCGCCGCCGAAATAAGGCCAGTCGCGACCGAGCACACCGAACAAAAGCCCTGCCCAGGCCGGGCCGGTAAATCGCGCCATGGTGGAGGCCGAGCGTGTCACGCCCATGATCGTGCCCATTTCGTCATCGCCGGCCTGCAGGGATATCAGGCTGTTCAGGGCCGGCGAAGTGACGGAGAAGCCATACCCGGCAATGGACATGGCAATGACCAGCATGACGACATTGGTACTGAAGGGAATCATCGCTATGCCAACAGCCAGCGCCAGCGCGCCCTGGATGATCAGGCGTGCCTCGCCGAAGCGCCGCACCAGACGCCCGATCAGGCCGCCTTGGATAAAGGCGCTGAGGAGCCCGACAAAAGCGAACAAATAGCCGTTCTGTTCCGGACCCCAGCCGAACTGACGGCGCGACCACATGGCAAAAGTCGATTCCAGGCCGGCAAAGACGAACGTCGTCATAAAGGTCAATGCCAGCAACAGCCCAAGATGAGGCCGTTTCACTGCATCACGGAACATGGACAGGCGCTTTTGGGGTGGTTGCTGAGCCAATCGCTGGCGGATTTCCGCAGACAGGGATTCCTTCAACATGAAGAAAGCCATGATCAGCGCCACCGTTGATAAAGCGGCGGCGGCGAAGGCGGGGCTTTGAAAATCCGCGTTGACCGGGTCGGAGCCGGCCAGGATGCCGCCGATGGCGGGACCGGCTATAAACCCCAGTCCGAAGGCGGCGCCGATCATTCCCATGCCCCTGGCCCGGTTCTCGCGGGTGGTGATGTCGGCGACATAGGCGAAGGCGGCGGAAATGTTTCCGGCCATGGCGCCGCCGACGGCGCGGGCCGCGAACAACATCCACAGGCTTTCCGCGAACCCCAGCCATACATACGAGGCGGCTGCTCCGGCCAGACTGACCAGCAATACCGGTCTGCGCCCGATGCGGTCACTGAGCCGCCCCCAGAAGGGCGCCGCCAGGAACTGGGTGAACGAATAGGTCGCCATTATCAGCCCGACCGTTTCCGGCGAAGCCTGGTAATATTCACCGTAAAACGGCAACAGCGGAATGATGATGCCGAAACCGATAAGGTCAATGAGAACGATCAAAAAAAGAATCGGCATGAGGTTTTCTGGTTGTCCTGATAACGGGCAGAGCCCGGGGTAGGGGGAGCAAAAGGAGGATTACAGCACCGGCCTGGAAAAGGAAATGGATCAGCGTTGCGTTAATTTCAATTCAATTCGGCGGTTTCGGCGCTTGGCAATTTCATCGTTTCGGTCATCCAACGGCTGGAATTCCCCGAAACCGGTGGCGGCCAGGCGGTTGGGCGCAAGCCCCTGGCTGATCAGGAATTGAACTACGGAAATCGCCCGTGCCGATGACAATTCCCAGTTGGATGGGAAGCGGAGGGTCTTTATCGGGTCCTTGTCCGTGTGCCCGTCAACGCGCAGGACCCAGTCGATATCGGCGGGAATTTTCCGGGATATTTCCAATAGGGTCCGGGCGAGTTGACGCATCTGGTCTTTTCCGACGACGCCAATGTCGGCAGAGCCCTTGGCATACAGAACCTCGGACTGGAACACGAACCGGTCGCCGACGATCCTGACACCTTTTTTGGCGCCCAGAATGTTGCGCAGGCGGCCGAAAAATTCAGACCGGTAACGACTCAACTCATGCACCTTTTCAGCCAGCGCCGCATTAAGCCGTTTGCCCAGAGACGTGATCTGTATTTTTTGTTCGGCGGTGCGTTTTTCGGATGCATCCAGGGCCTGTGAAATTTTTGCCAGCGTTTGGCGAAGCGCGGCCATCTGCTGGTTCAGCAAGGCGATCTGGGCGCGCCCGCTTTTGGAGATTTCCTGTTCGGCCAGAAGATTCTTGCCTGATTGTTCCAGCTTTCCGGCCATTTCGGTAATTTTAGCCTGAAGTTCGCTGCGCAAGGCACGAAGCGCCGCCACATCCCGGGTCAGGTCGGAAATTTCAACCAATTGCTGGGAAATTTTCGATTTGTCGGAATCAATTACGGACAACGCCGTGGCCAGCGTCTGTTCCGTCTCTTCGGCCTGACGGCGCAGCTTATCCATGGTGGTTTTCAGGTCGTCGCGCAGGGCGACCGAAATCTGTAATTCCTCTGACAACTGGGCGAAGTTCTTTCGAAGGTCGTCGGTGTTGCGGCGCTCCAGCGACAGTAACTCCGCTAGTTCACTGACCTGATCCTGCAGCTTGGATAACGCCTGATCGCGCCCGGATAACGCCTGACCCAGAAAGAACTGCGCCAGCACAAAAATCATCAACAGGAATATGATGACCATCAACAGCGTCGCCAGAGCGTCGACAAAGCCGGGCCAGATATTGGTGTCGCGTTGCCGGCGGCGGGCGATGGTGGCCATTAATCGTCGTCCGGGGTGACGCCTGAAGCCGCAATG
>JAESSX010000171.1 GCA_016763915.1 Rhodospirillales bacterium | reverse complement strand
TCGCCTATCTGGCGGACGTTTTCGGCCCATCCATGTACCTCTACGCGTGTATTTTCTTCGGGGAGTCTTTCAGCCTCTATCTTTATTATTACGGCTGGGGAAAATTCTCGAAACTCCAGCATCTCGCCATGGGCATTTCGCTCAATGTCTTCGGTATCACTTTGATGCTTATCGCGAACGCGTGGACCACGTTCATGATGGCGCCGGATGGCGTCGATCCAGCTTTTCTTGTCGCCGCTGTCTTCCAGCTGCTTGACCTTTTCGCGGATACGCTTTTGGCGCCGGGTTTCGGCCTTGTCCGAGGACCCGTTTTCGCCGCCGTTGAGGTGCCCGATCTGTTCGATTCGCCGGCGCCGCAAAACCTTCGGCCGGTTGTACAGGAACAACCCGATGATCCCACCCCCCAGCAACAGCATGGCGAGGGCCGATCCGCCGATAATCATGAAGATGATTTGTTGGTCGATCATGCCTTGCCTATATGGTTCCGGTTCCGGCCGCCATGCCCATCGCCCTGGCCAGTTTCGGCTCCTGGCCGAAATACCTGGCCTTGTCCCAAAACGACGGCCTCAGTCCCGTGGACCGGTGTTCGCCGATGATCTTGCCGTTTTCATCCTCGCCTTCGATTTCATAAACGTAGAGGTCCTGCAGGGTAATGATATCGCCTTCCATGCCGATGACCTCGGTCACATGGGTGATCTTGCGCGAACCGTCGCGAAGACGCTGCGCCTGGATGATCACATGCACGGCGGCGGCGATCTGTTCGCGCACGGCTTTCGACGGCAGGCTATAGCCGCCCATGGCGATCATGTTCTCGACACGGCTGATGGCTTCGCGCGGATTGTTGGCGTGGATGGTGCCCATGGAGCCGTCGTGGCCGGTGTTCATCGCCTGCAGCAGGTCGAACGCCTCGGGACCGCGGACCTCGCCGACGATGATGCGTTCCGGCCGCATCCTGAGGCAGTTCTTGACCAGATCCCGCATGGTGATTTCGCCGGACCCTTCCAGGTTCGGCGGCCGCGTTTCCAGGCGCACCACATGGGGCTGCTGCAGTTGCAACTCGGCCGAGTCCTCGCAGGTGATGATGCGCTCGCCCTTGTCGATATGCTTGGTCATCAAATTGAGCAGCGTCGTTTTCCCCGAGCCGGTGCCGCCGGAAATCAGCACGTTCAGGCGGATCGCGGAAATGACTTCGAGGACCTCTTTCAGGGTCTCGCTGATGGAGCCGAAATTCAACAGGTCTTGGAGCGTCAGCTTCTCCTTCTTGAATTTCCGGATGGTCAGCGCGGCGCCGTCGATGGCCAGCGGCGGGGCGATGACGTTGACCCGTGAGCCGTCCAGCAGGCGGGCGTCGCAGATCGGGCTGGCTTCGTCGACGCGCCGGCCTACGGCGGTCACGATGCGCTGGCAGATGTTCATCAATTGCGCGTTGTCGCGGAAGGTGATGTCGGTGAGTTCGATCTTGCCGCCGGTTTCGATAAACACCTGGCCGGCCCCGTTGACCATGATGTCGGCGATGTCGTCGCGCTCGATCAGGGGTTCCAGCGGCCCCAGCCCTAAGATGTCGTTGCAGATGTCTTTTACGACCTGTTGCTGTTCCTGAACGGTCAACACCAGACCGCGCATGGAAATGATCTCGGCCGTCATGTCGGTGATTTCTTCGCGCACTTGTTCGTTTTCGAGCTTGCTGATTTCCGCCAGATCGACGGCTTCCAGCAGATCGTTGAACACCAGTATCTTGATTTCCGCCAGCCGTTCATTGGCCGCCGCGGACGCCTGGGAGACGTCCCCCAACAGTTCGTCCATCAGCTTGGGGGCCGGGGCCTTTACCGGCTCTGTGGATTCGGGTTCGGGCGCGGCCTGTTGCGGAACCTCCGCCCCGGCGTCCTGCGCCGCCGGAACGGAATCCGACACCGGCGCGTCGGCGGATTCGGGCGCGACTTCAGGTGTTACAGGGCTGTCGTTGACCGGTTGCGGTTGGGTGCCCCTTCGTCCAAAAGCCATAATCCATCAATCCTTCGTATTCTGTCTTCGTCCGGACATTCAAGCCTTGACCTTGTTTTTCGTCATGGCCTGTTTGAGCTTCGACAAAATAGAGCCGCCGCTCTCTTCCTCGACCAGTTCGCGCGCGCTGACGATTTTCGTCAAATCGCCGATCGCCAGAGTCGCCTTGCTCTTGGCACTGACCTTGCTCAGCATTTCGCCGTTGTTCAGGGCGGCGCCGAAAGCTTCAGGGTCGTAAGGGATAGAAACCACCGGATCCAGGGCAAGGGAATCCTTGAAATCCTTCGATGTCAAATCCGCCCTTTTGGCGGCCCCCACCTGGTTCAAAACCAAGCGAGTGGGCGCCTCGACCCCACGTTTGGGGCCGATGTACTCTACCATATTTTTCGCGTTCCTGAGATTCGCAAGATCCGGCCGGCAAATAAAAATCAGGTCATCGGCCAACGCCATGACATCGTTGATCCAGCCGCCCCATAAATGCGGGATGTCGAGAACGACGTACCCGGCCATCGGCTTGATGACGCGCAAAACCGCATCCAGCGGACCGGAGGTTATCTCGACCCCGGTTCCGAGAGAGGCCGGAGACGCCAGCGCCGAAAGCTTGCTGTCCCCGCATTCCATCAGATACTGATTGACCATGGTCGGGTCCAGAGAGGCGGAATTGGTCAACGCCTCGACGATCGTCTGGCGGGGTTGCACGTTGTAGTTCAGGGCCGCCGTGCCATACGGAATATCCAGGTCCACAACGATCACCTGCTCGTCGTACAGTGCCGATAATTCGTGGGCCACGTTGTGGGCGATGACGCTGCTGCCGACGCCGCCGGTCATGCCGGCAAAGGCGATGACCCGGCCGTTTTCCCCGGAACCGTTCTGAAATATCTTGCCAACCGATGTCTTGATCTGGTCCGCGGTCACGGGGCCGATCAGGTAATCGCTGACGCCATCGGAAATCAGGGTGCGGAACAGTTCAATATCGTTTTCGGCGCCGATCAGTAACAGCCGCGTTTCCGGGTCGCAGACATTGGCCAGGGCCTCCAATTGTTCAAACATCCTGTCCCGGCCGGCCGTGGTTTCAACGATCACCAGCGTCGGCGTGGTCTCATTGGCCAGATGGCTGACGGCGGCATCGATCCCGCCTTCGTAGGTGTTGATGGTGGAACGGAAAAACAGCCGGTCTTCCCTCAACGCCGTAATGGCGCCCTGGGATTCCGGACTGAGGAGAAAGGCGCCGATGGAAATTCTGATAATCACGCTGGACCCTGTTTAGCCTTTTGAATGAACGTGTCGGTTTTTCACGACCCGCCCGCCGGGCCAACCCGGCGGCGGTTTTTTTCGATTTCGGTTATTGCGACGCCTCTGTCGTCGTTGCTTCCGGCGCCGCGGCGCCGCTCTGATAGCCCGAGATAACACCCACGGCGCGGCGGCCGTCCCCGGGGCTCATGGTTCTGGCTTGTTTAAGGTCGCCCGGATCCTGAATCATCAACCCCAAATTCCGCCGCGTGGCGCAACCGAAATTGGCATGACGGCGGTTGGTCCAGTTGGGCGTGGTTTTCGAGGTGAAGTCGCCGCATTCGGACAACTTGACCTTAAAGGCACTGAACGACAGCGTGACGATATCGCCCGACCC
>JAESSX010000170.1 GCA_016763915.1 Rhodospirillales bacterium | reverse complement strand
TCCCCGGCGACCCGCTCAGCCTGGCTCTCGACGAAGGCCGCCTGAGGCGGAATTTTCAGGGTTACACGACCGACGAGGGCCAGACCTTGCTCGGTTTCGGAGCCTCCGCCATCGGCAGCCTGCCCGGGGGCTATGTGCAGAACGAATCCGCCCTCGGCGCCTATGGCCGCGCCGTTAAGGCGGGACGCCTGCCCGTCGTCCGCGGCATCGAACTGACCGACGACGACCGGCTCCGGCGCGCCGTCATCGAGAGGTTGATGTGCGGGCTGGAAGCCGACCTCAAGGCCCTGGCGGCGGAATTCGGATTGAACGAAACCTTTGCCCCGGAACAAGCCGCCCTGGCGCCCATGATCGACGACGGGCTGGCCGAACTGCGGGGCGGCGTGGTTCATATTACGGAGAAAGGACGGCCCCTGATGCGCATGGTCGCCGCCGTCTTCGACCGTTATCTGCAGACCGGCGCGGGCAGGCATTCGCGCGCCGTCTGATCCTTATGCCAAGGATCAGTCTTGCTTGAGGAAGGCCTGGTATTTCTCCATCAACTCTTCCGTCGTCGCCGCCAGCAACCGCTTGCCGATGTCCCCGGTGGCCAGCGTCGGGTCGGACCCGATGCGCCCGTCGGGAAACCGGCGGCGGTAGTCCTCGGCGTCGTAGATGGGACCGTTGGGCGCGCGCTCGGGACTCATCGGCGTACCCGCCACCCGCTCGGCGTCTTGCGGGTAGCCGTAATAGGTCAGCGACACCTCGGACGGCGTCGCGTGGCGGCCTTCGGCCTCGCCGAATACCTCATCGGTGATTTTTCTCACGCTTTTGATTTGCCACCAGTTGTACACCTCGCAGCGCACCCGGAGCTCGTCGCCACCGGAGTCGCGGAAACTGTTTTCCGCATAGATTTCGGCGAACGCCGCATTCAGGGTCGCCGTGTTGCCGCCGTGGCCGTTGATGAAGAAAAAGCGGTCGAACCCGTGCAGCGCCAGGGATTTGACCATGTCGCGCACGACCGCGATCAGGGTCGAAGGGCGGAGCGCCATCGAGCCGGGAAAGCCTAAGTGGTGTTGCGCCATGCCGACACTGAAGGTCGGTGCGATCATCACGTCCAGGGTCTCGGTCATTGCGCCGGCGACCAGTTCCGGGCACAGGGCGTCGGTTCCGATAAACCCGTTGGGGCCGTGTTGTTCGGTGGACCCCACCGGCATGAGAATGCCCGTGGACCGTTTCAGATAGTCCTCGACCTCGGGCCAGGTGCAAAGTTGCAGGCGCATGATGACGGTCTCCCCTGAGCGTTTCCGGCCCCTTCTCCAATCCGGATGGGGGCGCTTCGCGCCATCTTGGGGGCTTGGTGCGTTTCGCGCAACCGAAAGCCCCCGCCGGACCATCAGGCCGCAACGGTTCGTCATCCTAAAACGGTCAGGAAGATCGGGACTCAAAGTCCCGTTATTAAAGGCTTCCGTAAACCGGAAGCCGTTTCCCTCCCCGGAAAACCAAGCCAGGAACAAAAGAAAGCGCCGGTTTTTCCGGTTCACTTTCTTTCGCCTGCGTCCCTTGCTTACCGCCTAGCAACCCTCAGGCCGCCATGGGCTTTTGCCGTCGGATTTATTCCGGGACGACCAGGTTTTCAGCCGACGCCTTGCCGTTTTGGCCGGGCACCAGTTCGAATTCGATTTTTTGTCCTTCGGTGAGGGTGGTCAGACCCGCCTGCTCAACAGCAGAAATATGGACAAAAGCATCTTTGGACCCGTCTTCAGGCTCGATAAAACCGAAGCCTTTGGTGGGGTTAAACCATTTCACAGTACCAGTAGTCACTTGTCTCATCCTTCGTTGGTTATAGAAACACCGTGGACCGCCACGTGCGGTTTCACGGGGTAAAACGTGTCACAAATTTTTCAGGTAAAACCGGTTAAGCGCCTTTGCGTCCAGTTGGATTTGCCGTGCAATGTGCGACCGTCCTAGACAATTTCACCATTCCAGGGAAAAGCGCAAGAAAAAAATTTAAAATTGTATACACTTGCGCCCAGGGGCTTCAGCCGCGGGCACCCGGTCTATTTAAAATCGCGCGCTACTTTTTTTTCGTCAACGCCGCCTGGGTGAAGGCGGGTTCGCCCTTGAGCCAGCGCTGGCCGATGTCCCTGTCGGCCAGCCCCAACGCCAGGGCGGCATTCATTTCGGCGTCCTCGACCGCACACCCCGCATCCGCCATCCCGGCCAGAATCCCGTAGCCGATGCCGTTGGCCGCCAGAATTTGCAGATCGTGTTGCGGCACGGGCTCCTCCATCCGGCTCTCGTAGGCCCGTTTGCACGCCGCCACGTCGACCGACACCACGGCCCGGCACGACAGCGGGCGGACCGGGTGCACCGAACACGATCCGTCCTTCAACAACGGGCATGGCAGGCGCAACCGCGCACGGTCCTCTGCGTCGAGCCCGCGCGTATAGGCGTCGATATTGGCAACCTTGCGCTCCAGGGCGGCGACCTCGCCGGCGGCAAAGGTCTCGGCGATGTGATCGAGCACCAGCAACACCTCGGGCGGCGTCGCCGTCAGGCGGATGTGGCAGCACCACGGGCAGCCGGCCTTGCAAGCGATCGGCAGCGGCGGCGGCACCAGTTCCAGAACCTCGATAATAACCTCTTCGGCGCGCCTCAGCGCGCGGTGCGCCAACTGCAATACGCTGGCGACTGATCCCCGCGACTTCGCCTCGGCAATCGCCTCGGCCGTCTCCTCGCGCTGGGCGATGGTGGCCCGGGCGATGCGGTCGCGGGCGCGGGCGACGGGGCTATGGACGGGGGAATCGGCGTTCATCGGCATGAAACGACCTTAATCGCCCGGCGGGCTTTCCGCCTAATGATTTTGCCTGGTGGGAGAAAAAGTTGCGGGCCTGATCGAGACGCCGGCGGTGCCGGGCACGCCCTATTTACGGCTCTCGTAGACAACGAAAAGGACGAAGGCGATGATGACCGGTATGAAGATCAGCGGGCCATAGTCTCCGGGACCGGCGCCGCTGCCTGAACCGTGCGCCAACGCGGGTGAAATAAAAAAATCGATCATTTCCCTACCTGCCGATTTTAACCCGCAGCGACCGCGCCGATGGTTGTCGGCGCGTCACCGTCAACCGTCAGCGCCCCATACGACCCGAGAGTCGTCGAAAACCATCACGGCGAGAAGAAAGAGCCCCGCGTAAAGAAGGTGTAGTCCGCTTCATAGGTCATCAGGATAACAAACACCCCGACCGCGATCGTCGGCACAGCAATGGCATAAACCAGGGCGAGACGCTCCCACATCATGTGCATGAAGACGGAGATGATCAGCCCCGCCTTCATAATCATGAACAGCAGGATCAACGACCACCTGAGGTAGCCTTCAACATGATAATAGTCGACGAGATAAGAAAAGGTGCTGAGGACAAACAGCAATGCCCAAATCTTAAAATAGATGCCAAGCGGATGTTGCTGGCCCTCTACGTGTGCATCTGACTGTGACATATTTTCGCCTTACCAAAGATAGAAGAATGCAAAGATGAAGACCCACACCAGATCGACGAAATGCCAATAGAGGCCCATGGTCTCGACGATTTCATAGTTGCCTTTGCGGCTGGTGAAAAAGCCTCGGGTTCCCGCGTCATACTCGCCCCGCCAGACTTTGCGGGCGACAATCACCAGGAACAAAACGCCGACCGACACGTGAAAACCGTGGAAGCCGGTGATCATAAGTAGTGGTGATGGTTTCGCGCAGTTTGAAACATATTAGCTTGTATATTTCCGAACGGCAACGAAACCAAAAAAGGGGTAATCAAGAGACTGCATAGGGGCCATAGCAATACAGTTGAGC
>JAESSX010000169.1 GCA_016763915.1 Rhodospirillales bacterium | reverse complement strand
TTTCCTGCAGCTGTTTTATCTCGTCGCGGGCGGCGCGTTCCAGGCCCTGAATTTTGTCTTCGTAGCGGCCCTTGATGGTGTCCAACTCTTCGCGCAGCGCCACCGCAGTCTGTTGCAACTGCTGGGCTTTGTCACTGCCTTCGGCGACAACCTTCTGGACGCTTTGATCCTTTTCGAAGCTCAGGTTGTCGAGTTCCTCGCGCAGGGCCTGGGCGGTTTGCGTTAGCTGGCGGATGGTATCGTTGCCTTGGGCGACGGCACTCTGGACGGCCTGGTCCTTCTCGAAGTTCAGGTTGTCCAGTTTCTCACGCAAGGCCTGGGCGGTCTGCGTCAGCTGCTGGATTTCGTCGTTGGAATTGGCGACCGCCTGCTGAACGGCCTGATCCTTCTCGAAGCTCAGGTTATCCAGTTCCTCGCGCAAGGCCGACGCGGTCGACCTCAACTGGGCAATTTCATCGGCGCCCTTGGCGACGGCGCGCTGAACATTTTCCTGATTCTCAAATTGCAGGCCTTCCAGTTCCTCGCGCAGCGCAACGATGGTGCCCTTGAGGTGGCGAATTTCCGTTTCCGCCTGATACAGGTCGTTGGACGCCGTTTGCCGGTCAAGATCAGGCTCGGTCATCGCCATCATTTTCCATCCAGTTTTCGATTCCAGGACCTCATCGTACCCAGGCCCGCCTAACGGCTGAGATAGTCTTGCGCCCAGGCCAGCGGGCGTCAAGGTGCTGTGTACTCCTACCATGCCGAACAATGCGCCTGTTCGCGTTTGTAATTCTTAATCGTGTCGATGCGGTCGTTATCGGTATCTATAGTCATGTTCATCGCCGTGAACAGGGGTTTCATTTCCCGGTGCAGGGTTTTTTGCAGTTTGCTCACCGCCCGTTTCACCGTGAACGCGCTGACCGGTTTCAGCCGGGCCGCCACCTCGGTCAGGCGGCGCTCCACCTTCGGCGCGTACACGGCCAGGGCGTTGCGGAAGATTTCGATGTGTTCGCGTTCGTGATTGAGGATAGACCGGTATTGGCAGCTTCCTTTGCGGTAACGCTTGGCCACATAGACGGTAATCCGGCCGAATCCCAAATTCGCCTGGACCTCATCGATCTTTGCGCAATAGCTTTTCTTGGAACGGGACTGGATATGGACGGTTATCTCCATGCCGAACTGGAGGTTTCCAATCGTCAGTCCGATAGGCTGCCAGCCGCGTTTTCCGGCGCCGCCGCGCTTGGACTTCAACCGGCTTATTTGCGACCGGTTACGGGTGTTGTTGTAGACGATCCTGCCGGGATTCGTTTTCAGGGTTATCCGGGGCTCAGTCTGAATGTTGGGGCAACGTGCCTTCGCGGCGGCGCCCGAGGGTGCCGCCAGTATTCCTGCTACCATGCCGGCCATCAGGACAATCGGAAACTTGTAAAAATCGGACATAACCTTTCGATGGTGCCCCGTGGCGGGGATAAAGGCAATGAATCGAAGGTTTTCCGGCTTGTGGACTGCGCCACCTAAAGCGCCTTGCGAAGTTCGGTCAGGAAGGATTCGATCCCGGTCTTGAGGCGTTCGCTTTCGCTGCTCAGCCCGTTAGCGGCGTCCAGCACCTGACTGGAGGCCTGATCGGCCTGGCCGGCGGCTTCGCTGACGACGGCGATGTTTTGCGTCACTTCACTGGTGCCGGTGGAGGCCTCCTCCACGTTGCGGGCGATCTCACGGGTCGCGGCACCCTGTTCCTCGACAGCGGCGGCAACGGCGGTGGAGCTTTCGTTGAGGGACTTGATGGATAGCGAAATTTCGGCGATCGCTTTGACCGCGCCGTCGGTGGCGTTTTGGATGGACGACACCTGGTTGGCGATTTCCTCGGTCGCCTTGGCCGTTTGACCGGCCAGGGATTTCACCTCGTTGGCGACAACGGCTAATCCCTTTCCGGCGTCGCCGGCGCGGGCGGCCTCGATCGTGGCGTTGAGGGCCAGAAGGTTGGTCTGTCCGGCAATGTCCTTGATGAAATCGACGACGTTGCCGATTTCCTGGGCCGCCTTGGTCAGGCCTTCGATCTGCTCATTCGTTTGCTCGGCCTCCTCGACCGCCTGGCCGGCCATTTTCGTCGACTGGGTGATCTGGTCGCTGATTTCGTTGATGGACGAAGCCAGTTCCTCCGCCGCGGACGCCACGGTCTGGACGTTGGCGGATGCCTGTTCGGCCGCCGCGGCGACGGACGAAGACTGATCGAGGGTGGTTTTCGCGGCCGTTCCCATGGAATCGGCGGTGCTCAGCAGCGTCGAGGCCGAGGTTGAGACCGATTCCACCACTTCGGACATTTCCGTTTCAAAGTCGTTGGCGGCCTTGGTAAAGGTGGTCACCCATTTGCCGGTGGACATGGTGGACCGGTTAATCACACCGGATACCTGCTTGAAACTGCCGAGCATTCCCTTTTCGGAAATGGTGCGGAAGAATTTCTTGTTGCTGACATATTCGATGCTGGTTCCGGCCTCGCGGACGAAAGCCTCAACCCGGTCGATCACGTCGTTGATGCTGTTCAACAGTTCCCCCAATTCACCGTCTTCCTGAATGTTGGTGATGCGGGGTTCCAGATTACCGCTGGCGGCAGCCTGACAAACGGCCAGCGCCTTGGAAATGCCTGACGTCGGCTCGTCCATCGGTTCGATCATCGGTTCGCTCATCGTATCGTTCATCGATTCGTTCCTTTTTCCGTCCCGTTTCCCGGCTACCCGGCTACAGGGAGAAGACCAATTCGTCGTAGTCCATCCCTTTATCCTTCAAAAGATTGAGCACCATGTCGAACGAGCTTTGCATTCCGGCCTTGCGGTCGGTGTGGCGTTGCTCTTCTTCCAACAAGGATTTGTAAGGGGGGATGATGGTGTTATCCAACACCGACCGTTCGGCGGTGCGGCGGCTGGAATGGTATCCGGTGACGTTCCCCGAGCCGTCGTAGCTGGGCGTGACATGGGCCAGAACCCAATAATGATCGCCGTTGGCCGAGCGGTTGATCACGTATGCAAAAATTTCCTTGCCGCTTCCCAGGGTGTCCCAAAGCAGCTTGAAAATGCATCGGGGCATTTCCGGGTGGCGGATGATGCTGTGGGGCTGTCCCAGGATTTCCTGGTCTGTGTAACCGGCCATCCTAAGGAAAACGCGGTTGGCGTAGGTGACGTGCCCCTTGAGGTCGGTCTTGCTAACGATGATCTCATCATCTTCGAAAAAACGCTCGACGCCGGTTAAACTGGTATCTCTCGGCATGTTTGCCTCCGTTTAAATTTTTCTCTGGTATTTGAGCAAAATACCAGACCGAAGGGCTATACCCCTCCAAGAACCCCTAAGAACATAAAGGGTAATTAATTTCAGAAAAATTCGGACGTGTTTCGAAATGTGTCATTACATTTCCATCGGATTTATTGAAAAACAAAGTTATTTCAATATGTTGACGTGTCTTTTGAATAAGAAAGATTTCAGCCGGGAGAATCCAGGAGCTTAAAAAGGGCATTTTGCAAAGTGGATTTTCGCAAGCGTTTTTCTGCCGCAACTGGGCCGTGACGGTGGGTTCAGCGGACAAGGCTTAGGGGTAGCCTGACAGCAAGGGGCGATCCCTATCGGGCGTTATCATCGCGCTTAAGAGGTGCGGCGCCGAAGGCAAGGGGGGGGCGCCGCCGGACCCTGGTTTGGGCCCGGCTTCATCCGTGTATTCGCAGGGATATATCGAAAAGGGGTGCGCGCTACCCGGCCGCGGCTAGCTTATGCGCCGGCGCCTTGGGGGGCGTGTTGCTTGCGATTGCGGCCGCCGCGGCGCCGGCCGCGCTTGTGCCGGGGTTCACCACGGGGGGCCTTGGATTTGCCCTTGTCCAAGCCGTCGGACGAGCCCACGGGGGGCTCTTCCCCGATTACCGTCAGCCGGCATTGGATCAGGCGTTCGATGTCGCGCAGGTAGCCGCGCTCGGCCGGGTCGCAGAACGAGAACGCTGCTCCGGTGGCGCCGGCCCGCGCCGTCCGCCCGATGCGGTGGACGTAGCTTTCCGGCAGGTTGGGAAGCTCGTAGTTGATGACATGGGTGACGCCGTCGATGTCGATGCCCCGGGCCGCGATATCGGTCGCCACCAGGACCCGGGCGTCGCCGTCGCGGAACCGTTTGAGGGCGCGCTGGCGCGCACCCTGGGACTTGTTGCCATGGATCGCCTCGGCGTCGACGCCGCATTTGCCGAGTTTGTCGGCGACGCGGTTGGCGCGGTGCTTGGTACGCGTGAACACGATCACCCTGGACAACGCGGGGTCGTCCATGATGCTGGCCAGCAAGGCGGTCTTTTCGGCCGCGGGAACGTGGTAGATGCTCTGCTTGATGCGCTCGATCGGCGTCGCCTGGGGCGTCACCTCGACACGCACCGGGTCAACCAGGATATCGCCCGAGAGGCGCGTGATTTCGCCCGCCATGGTGGCCGAAAACAATAGCGACTGGCGTTTTTCAGGCACCGCCGCGATGATCTTGCGGACGTCGCGCACGAAGCCCATGTCGAGCATCCGGTCGGCCTCGTCGAGGACCAGGAATTCGACCCTGTCGAGCTTGATCAGCCTCTGGTTCATGAGGTCGAGCAGGCGGCCGGGCGTAGCGATGACGATATCGATGCCGCGGGCGAGCGCGCCCACCTGCGGCTTCTGGCTGACGCCGCCGAAGATCACGGTATGGCGCAAATGGAGATGTTTGCCGTAGGCGCGCACCTCTTCGCCGATCTGGATCGCCAGCTCGCGGGTCGGGGCCAGGATCAGGGCGCGCGGGCTGCGCGGCGCGTTCGGCCCGTCATGTCCGTGCTTTCGGGAAAGCTGGTGCAGAATGGGCAGCGCGAAGGCCCCCGTCTTGCCGGTGCCGGTCTGGGCGATGCCCATCACATCCCGGCCGGCCAGAAGTTCGGGGATGGCCTGGCGCTGGATCGGCGTCGGCGTGGTGTGGTTTCTGTCATTCAAAGCACGCTGGATCGGCTCGGCAAGGCCGAGGTCCGAGAAAGTATTATTGGTCACGTAGGTATCCTTAAAAATATACCCGGCGGTAAGGACGGCGTCTTATTCAAGGGGGGCTGATTCAGGTCTTGGATCAAAACGATCCAGGACGATCAGACCCCGGACGCAGCCGAACCCCGAGGTTTTTCCTTCTCCGGGCGCGGCCGGAGCGAAAAGTTTTTGATTATTGTTCCCGGGAAAAATGCCGCCGGTCAGCGGCTCTTCGCGCAATCGCGAGACAATGTGTAGCCGGTAAATGCGGTCCCAGGCCCGGTAAGTCAAGCAAATTGGTATTATTTAATTCGGCGGCCTGGGCTATTCGAGCCTGGCCAGGAGGTCGTTCAGGAAGCCCGGGGTCATCGGCTTGACGATGTTGAGCGTATCACGAAACAAACAAGGCCCTAGCCGTTTCCGGCTAGGACCTTGTAGTAACTGGCTCCGGCGGCTGGACTCGAACCAGCGACATATGGATTAACAGTCCACCGTTCTACCAACTGAACTACGCCGGATTAACACTGGAGGCGCGGACC
>JAESSX010000168.1 GCA_016763915.1 Rhodospirillales bacterium | reverse complement strand
GGTGGATGAGCGGACCAGCGCACCCGACCCCAGACCCCGCGCAGGCGCACGATCGCTGCGGCGCGACGTCATGACCGACGCGTCCCCGGCGCGCCCCGGCTTTTTTTGGTCTTTGATTATGGGTATCTCCCAGTTTGTGGTGCCCGGGGTTTTATCCCGAGGTTGATTTTTATAAGGAATGGCGGAAATCCACGTTTTTCCACTTCAAAAGGGAACCGAATTTCCCTGGAATACGGAATTAGGGTATAATCCGTCCTTTCCGCACCCGGAAATGCTAGAAGGCGTTCGTGTTGGGCGCGGCGTCACTTATGAGGACGCCAATTCCAAATGGTTGAATCGGTTCTTAGCCCCCGTTCGTTTGATGTCACCAGTGCAAACAGGGTTCTGAGTTCGGCCGCCGTCGGGTCGTCCGGCCTTGCCCGGCAGGAACAGATCATCCGGTCCGGGCGGCAGCAGCAAATCGAGGTCGCCAACCAGCGCACCAGCAAGCCGCGCAAATCGAACGAAGACCTTAACAAAATCATTTCGTTTCTGTCGAATGCGGTCGACCGCATCAAGACCATCCGTCGTCTGGCCGATAACCTGACCGCCGAGGTTTCCAAGGCCGACCGTTTCAAGTCCGGCGACAACGCCGTTCAGTTCGACATCACCCTGGCCCAACTGTCCCGGGTGGCGGACAAGACGTACGATGCCCCGAACCTTCTGAGCAGTTCAAGCGATACGGATTTCGTGTTCCTCACGACCGGTGACGGCCGCGTCGTGACTCTGTCGGGCGCCGAGCTCGGCACCGGGTTCACCATCACGGTGAAAGAGGGAAGCTTTAAACAGGGAAATACACAGGGAAACTTCATTTTTTCCGACCACGAAGCCCGCGTCCTCAGGGTGGTGGACCCGCTTAAAGACCCCTTCACGCCCCCCCTGCCCGGAAATTTTGCGGATATTACCAGGGATGTCCGTCTCGACAGCATCGACAAGTTTGACCCGGACAAAGTGACGATCACCTTCTTCTCCGGAACCTCCGCCGCCAAAACCTACACCGGCACGCTGACCCGGGACGGCTTAGGGGTCCTCGATTCCTTTCTGTACGACGGCTTTGCCAGCGCCGCCGGACGGAACCGCGCGTTCAAGGATCTGGAGGCGGCAAAAGCGACCATCGATCAGGAACTGACCCGTTTTGAAGGGGCCCTGAAATCGGCCCGTCTGATTTCCAGGCAGCGCGACATCAACCTTGCCAGCTTCATCAGCCTTTTTGATACCTCGACGTCCGCCTCGGTCATCGAACTGCACGCCGCCGATAGCGCCCGGGCATTCCAGAACGACTTCAACGCCCAACTGGTCAACGGGGTGGAAACGGCGCGCAACCAGTTGGGCAAGATTTTGGGTGCGTTGGACTACGGCCCTCCGACCAACACGATCGTCGATATCCTTGCCTGAAAAGAAAAGAGCCCGGGCTTGCCCTGAAGGTTAAGGAATTCGTTGGAAGGAACGGTGATCATGTTCAATATGACGGGATACGCCGAACTCAAGCGCCTGCTCACGGAGGTCGAGGCGATTGAGGAGAAGCTCATGCCAAACGAACTCGAAATGTTGCGCAGTCTCCTGGCGAAGTATGTCGAGCCGTTGAACCCGGACCCTTACGACATGACCTCTCTAAACGTCATGTTGCGCAACGTGGAAGTCCGGAAAGGTTACCGTTTCGACCCAAGGAGGGATGGAGGCCGGGTCATCAATCTTCCCCGCAAAGGAGTCTCGAAAAAAAACTAGACAGCCGCCATTTACGTGCCCTGAAATCCACCCGCGGCGCCGTATATGCGCCGCTTGCGGCCGGCCAACGGAGAGGAGACCGGGGAGACGGGTAATGAAACAAGGCACGCGGCACGTCACTCGCCGAGCTTTCTTGGCCGTCATGGCGGCCTTGGGCGTAATGGTTCCGTTCGCCCGCCCTTCCAAGTCTACCGCCGCCGCGACGCCGTTGACCAAGGCTATCCCGAAGACGGATGAGCGGCTGCCGGTCATCGGCATGGGGTCGTGGCTGACGTTCAGTGTCGACGACGACAAGTCGGCACGCGAGGTCCGCGTCCAGGTGCTCAGGGCGTTCTTCGAGGCCGGCGGCGGCATGATCGATTCGTCTCCCATGTACGGCACGTCGGAGGAGGTGATCGGCTATTGCCTGGCGCGCATCGCCGACACCCGGACGCTGTTCTCGGCGACCAAGGTGTGGACGCCCTTTCAGTGGCACGGCCGCCGGCAGATGACGATCTCGGAGAAGCTGTGGGGCGAGGACCGCTTCGATTTAATCCAGATCCACAACCTGCTGTCCTGGGATGCACATTTGGAGACTCTGCTTGAGGCGAAGGCCTCGGGCCGCGTTCGTTACATCGGCGTGACCACATCCCATGGCCGCAATCACGAGGAACTGGAAAGGGTGATGGCCGAGAAGCCCATCGATTTCGTCCAATTTACTTACAACGTTCTCGACAGGGAGGCGGAACGGCGGCTCCTGCCGCTGGCCGCCGAGCGTCGCTTGGGCGTCATCATCAACCGGCCATTCCAACAGGGTGGCCTGTTCGACCGTTTCGAACGCCATCCGCTGCCCCCATGGGCGGCGGAGTTCGATTGCGCCAACTGGGCTCAGTTCTTCCTCAAGTTCATCGTTTCCCACCCGACCGTCACCTGTGCCATCCCGGCGACGTCCAGGGTCGACCACATGCGCGAGAACATGGGCGCGGCCCGGGGCCGCTTGCCGGATTTAGAGACCCGCCGGCGCATGATCCGATACGTGGAGAATCTCTGAACCGCGCCGGTAGGGGTCGGCGGCGCCAATGCGAAAACGGCCTGCCTTTTGGGGTAGACGTTCCACGTCAAAATATCTGGCAATTACCTGAAAGCGGCCGTCGAACGGCCGTCTCCGCGTCATCTGGGTCTGACGAGGGCGCGCACTTGTTGCATCAGCGCTTCGGCACGAAACGTCCCCGACGCGCTGACATCGAACCCTGCGGCCGCGAGAGCCCGGGCGGTCCAGGTGTTGCAGGTATTGAAAAGGTGAAAGCTCCCTTTTGCGGGATAAAAGCGGCTCGTAGCGTAGAGCCCTGGTCCCGTGGCGGCGATACGCGCGGCTCCGGAGCGCTCGAAGCTGGCGTCGACGAAATCAACGAGACGGCCGAAGTTTTCATCGTCAATCGGAAGAGAAACAACCTCGGCCTTGGGGAAGGAGCGCGCCGGTTCCACCCCCAGGCCAACGACATGAACGACGGCCGGAGTCGGAACGAGTGCGGCGCGCAGCGTCTTGCCAAGGGTTACCTGCTTGGCCGGATAAAAGACGGCATCGCCCCAGCCGAACTCAAAAAAACGCGCCTCGGGGAAATCCGCCGTCTCGGGAAGCCGATCGGGCGGAAGGTCGGCCTTCGCCACGATGATGCCGCTGTGCCAGCCGTTGCTGGTGACGAAAATGACGGTCTTCGCGCCCAGGTAGGTTTGGCTTGGGGGCGGGGTGGGCGGCGGCGCCGCACAGGCCGTCAGCAGCAACGCCAGCACCAGCACGATCCAAGG
>JAESSX010000167.1 GCA_016763915.1 Rhodospirillales bacterium | reverse complement strand
GACGATCTGGCGGGAAATGCTGAGGCCGAGGCCGGAATGGATGCCGAATTTTTCCGATTCCCGGCGCTGGGTGTAGAAACGATCGAATATGGCGTCTTCCTTTCCCGCCGGCAGACCCGGGCCGTCGTCGTCGAGGGTGACGACGATCCAGTCGTCGTCCCGGACCGCGGTAACGCGAAGGACGCCGCCGGGGGGGCTGAAGGAAATGGCGTTGGCAAACAGGTTGCGGAAAACCTGACCCAGGCGGATTTCCGTGGCGTTGACGATCAGGGCGCTGTCCTCGCCGTCTCGCACGTCCAGCACGATTTTCGGGGCATCGTCCGCGGCCGGGCCGGACGCGTTGAGGTGAATGTCCACCAGGGTCGCCAGCATGGCGCCGATATCCACCGGTTCCGCCGCCACGCGGGACAGTTCCGCATCCAGGCGGGAGGCGTCGGAAATGTCACTGATCAGGCGGTCCAGCCGGACCACGTCTTCCTGGATGATGGTCATCAGCTTGCGCTGCTGTTCCGGATCCTTCAGCCGGGCGGTCGTCTCGACGGCGCTCCTGAGCGAGGTCAGGGGGTTCTTGATTTCGTGCGCCACGTCGGCGGCGAAACTTTCGATGGCGTCCATGCGCTGGTGCAGGGCGTTGGTCATTTCCGAAAGACTGACCGCCAGATCGCCGATTTCGTCATTGCGCCCGGCGAAATCGGGGATGGATTCCTGGCGTCCATGATCGTGCCGGACCCGCTCGGCGGCATCGGCCAGGCGGCGGATCGGCCGCGCAATAGTGCCGGACAGGTAAACCGACAACAACACGGTGACGGCCAGCGCGGCGGCGAAGATTTCCAGAATGGCGATGCGCACGTCTAACAACGCCTCGTCGATGGCGTGCGAGCCCCGGGTCAGCATCAACGCGCCGAGCACGTGTTTGTAGCGCTGTACCGGGACGGCGATGCTGAGGATCAGGTCGTCGCCGCCGGCGCTTCGCACCATCGCCGAACGCTCGCCGGCCAGGGCGCTCACGGCCTCGGAGTAATCGCGGGCGTACTGGCGGTGGTTTTCCCTGTAAAGGGGCAGGGTTTTCTGGCGTGTCAGCCGGCGCATCAGCCGGTCGTAGACATCGAGCGCGACGGGAAGGATTTCTCCCTTGTCTCCCGGCGGCGGCAGTTCCTCGATCCGGACCATGCCGCCGGGTCCCATCAGGCGGAGCGAATCGGCAACCAGGGTTCCACTGCTGCGAAACAGGCGGGCCCGGGTTCCCGTGGTTTCGACCAGCCGGCGCACCATCCGGCTGGCGATTTCGGAAACCAGTTGCTGGCCGGACGGGTTGGCGGCGGCGATGGCGCCTTCGCCCAGGGCGGCGGCGAACATTTCCGCCTGGACGCCGAGGGATTCAATTTCCGCATCGATCAGGGTCTGGCGGTATTCACCGAGGAACAACAGCCCGCCGCCAAGAATGCCCAACGCCAATATGTTGATCGCCAGAATGCGCCGCGTCAGGGGCGACACCCAGCGCGGTTTCGGCCTGTGTCCCGGTTTTCCGCCGGGCAGGGCGTTCGGTTTCTGTGCGGCCCCCTTGGTCATGGCGCTCCCGGTGAAAAAAAGTCAGGTCCCCCGGTAACGGTACCCGACGCCGTAAAGGGTTTCGATTTCGGCGAAGTTCTCATCCACGGCCTTGAATTTCCGGCGCAGGCGTTTGATGTGGCTGTCGATGGTCCGGTCGTCCACATAGATATGTTCCCCATAGGCCGCATCGATCAACTGGTCGCGGTTTTTGACGTGGCCGGGGCGCCGGGCCAGGCCCTCGACCAGCAGGAATTCGGTCACCGTGAGGTTCACCTCAATGCCTTTCCAGGTGCACAGGTGCCGGGACTTGTCGAGAATCATGTCGCCCCGGCGCAGCACGTCGGCTTTGCTCCCGTCCTGGCCGGCCAGTTCCTGGCGGCGCAGCAGGGCGTTGATGCGCTCCAGCAACAGGCGCTGGGAAAAGGGCTTCTTGATGTAATCGTCGGCGCCCATGCGCAGCCCCATGACCTCGTCGATTTCATCATCCTTGGAGGTCAGGAAGATCACCGGCAGGTCGTTTTTGCGGCGCAGATTGCCGAGAAGTTCCATGCCGTCCATGCGCGGCATCTTGATGTCGAGGATCGCCAGATCAACGGGCTTGCGGCCAATCCCTTCGAGAGCTTCGATGCCGTCGCCATAGGTATCCACGCTGAAACCCTCATCCTCCAGGGCGGCGGACAGGGAGGCCAGGATGTTTTCGTCGTCGTCGACAAGGGCAATGGTAGCGGCCATTGGAAACAGGGTCCTTTTCGCTCGAGGGGCGGAGTAATCCGCAAGTTACGAGCCCAGCCATACGGGAAATTTGTGGCAAAATTATAGCGGCAACAAGGATATGGCCGAAAGGCCGAAGTTTGATCGCCTCTCGGGGGCGGGTGGGTGTTGACGCCCGGACCGGAGAGCTTTTATAGTCTCCGTGAACGGTTCCCCGGAGGGCGACAAAGCCCGGGGATTGAAAGGGAACACGGAAAGGTCGACCCCTGAGGGGGCCTTCAACCGTGGCTGCCCCCGCAACTGTAAGCGGTGAGTTTCAACGCCACCTAAGCCACTGGGCAACCGGGAAGGCAGGCGCGAAACAAGGACCCGCAAGCCAGGAGACCTGCCGTCCAGCGCCATCGCGACTTGTGGGACGGGGGATTCCGGCAGGACGGTTGAGTAAGACCGTAGCGGTGAAGATCAAACCGACTAATCGCAACGGAGACTTTTGACCATGCCTTCCACCACCAAACCCCTCGATCGCCGCGCCGCACAACACCAACACCTGGCCGCGGCCACGTCGCGTCTGGCGCCGGCGCTGGTTGCCCTGTTGTTCGGGGGCTTTATGATTTTCGGTGTCGGATTCGCCAATTCCGCCGCCCTCCACGACGCCGCCCACGACGGACGCCACGCGCTGTCCTTCCCCTGCCACTGACGGGCCGTCCATGTACGCGCGGATCGTGTTGACGGCCCTGGCCGGCGGTCTGGTTGCGGGTGTCTTTCTGTGGGGCGCCCACATGACCCTGACATCGCCGTTGATTGCGGCCGCCGAGGTCTTTGAGACGGGCGTTGCCCATCCGGAATCCAGCGACGCTTTCCGGCGGCACGGCTTGGCGCTGCTGATGGATGTCCTGGCCGGCATCGGTTTCGCCTTTTTACTGACCGGCGCAATTTCACTGAGCGGGCAGGACGTGGACTGGCGGCGCGGGATGTTGTGGGGGCTATGCGGGTTCGCCGCCTTCTACGTCGCCCCTTCGCTGGGCCTGCCGCCGAAACTGCCGGGCATGCAGACGGCGGCGCTGGATGCGCGCCAGGCCTGGTGGCTGGCGACGGCGGCGGCGACGGCGGTGGGGCTGGGCTTGGCGCTGTTGTCGACAAGCCCGGTCCTGAAGGCCTTGGGCGTGGTCCTGATTGTCCTGCCCCAGGGCATCGGCGCGCCCGCAATGACGTCGTCCTCATCGCCGGGCGGCGTGCCGGCGGAGCTGGCCGCCCAATTCGTTATCACCACGACGGTGGCGACGGGGTTGTTCTGGATGGTGCTGGGGGGATTAAGCGGTTATTTTTACAATCGGTTCGACCGATCCCGAGACGCTGCCTGAACCGCCATAAGGCTCGGAGACACTTAACGATGGCCGACAAACCGAAAACCGGCGTACCCAATCCCAACAAGACCGACCGCGCCCTTTTTGCGCGCTCCAGTCGGCTATTGGTCCGCCGCGCCCGCGCCGCCTGTTTATCGACGGCCCTGAAATCGGGAGACGGCTGGCCTTACGGTTCCCTGGTCTCCGTCGCTTTCGACTATGACCTCAACCCGTTGATGCTGTTTTCCACCCTGTCCGACCACACCCGGAATCTGGCTGTCGATTCGCGCGCCTCGTTGTTGTTCGAGGAAACGTCGCGGCTGAAAAACCCGCAGACCGGCCCCCGCGTCAGCGTCACCGGCCGAATCCGGAAAACCACCGACGAGAACCACCGGCGCCGGTTCCTGGCCCTTCACCCGGAAGCCGCCCTTTACGAAGGGTTCGGCGATTTCGCTTTCTTCCGCATGAAGATAGAGCGCATCCACTTCGTCGGCGGTTTCGCCAAGGCGGTGTGGTTCAAGGCCCCGGACATCCTGTGCGACGCCAAGGCCGCCGCCGCCGTCGCCAAGGCGGAAAAAGGGGTTCTGGCGCACATGAACGAAGACCATGCGGACGCCGTCGACCATTACGCCAATGCCCTGCTCGGGCGCCGCGGCCGGGGCTGGCGGATGACCGGCATCGACCCCGACGGTGCCGACCTGCGGCTGGGCGGCCGGGTGGCGCGGCTGGAATTCGCCGAGCCGGTTCACAGCCGCAAGGCCATCCGCGAGGAACTGGTGCGCTTGGCCGGGCTGGAGAGTTAAACGATTTCCCCCTGAAAAGCCTGCCCCGACTTGACGGGGTCGTGGGTTTTCATTGAAGATAATACCTAACCAAATAACTCCGGTTACCGGATCCCCCAATAACGCCGGTTCCCGGAATGCTTGGGAGGACGATTGTGAAAAACATCGGACACCGCATAAGCAGTCATGGCCTGGACAATCACGGGCTGGGTAACGTCGGCACCGCCTACTGGAATTTATCGGCGCCGCAGCTTTACACGCAATCCCTGGCCCGCAGCGAAGGCCTGTTGGCCCAGGGCGGCGCGATGGTCACGGTCACCGGCCAGCACACCGGGCGTTCGCCGCACGACCGCTTCATCGTCGAGGAAGCATCAGCGAAGGACGATATCTGGTGGGGCGATGTCAATGTGGCGATGTCGGAGGACAACTTCGACCGCCTGCTGGACAAGATGCAGGGCCATCTTCAGGGCCGCGACGTGTTCGTTCAGGATTGTTACGCCGGGGCCGATGAAGCCTATCGGCTTGGCGTGCGCGTCGTCACCGAACAAGCCTGGCACAACCTGTTCGCCCGCAACATGTTCCTCCAGCCCGACGACAAGGACCTGCCCGGCTTCAAGCCGCAGTGGACGGTTTTGCAGGCGCCCAGCCTGGAAGCCGACAACAGCACCGACGGCACCACGTCGGGCACCTTCATCGTCGTCCACATGGGCCGCCGGATGGTCCTGATCGGCGGTTCGGGATACGCCGGCGAGATCAAGAAATCGATT
>JAESSX010000166.1 GCA_016763915.1 Rhodospirillales bacterium | reverse complement strand
CCTGACCAACCGTCTGGCCTTGCGACAAGGCAACCTCCGCCTCGCGCAACATGCTGATGATCTGTTCTGGGGTATAGCGTTTGCGGCTCATTCTTTCGTCCTCCTTCAAGGTTCAGAATGCGCCAAATCCCTTAATAAACGTTGGACCACTATTTGGGGGTCACTCCATCGGCAACTTCATTAATTACTGCTATTCTTTTTTATTTTATAGTAGAGCATGGAACCAAAAGGAACAGTTCTAATCAAAAACTTGTCTATGCTGCCTAGTAGGGAAGCAATGGGCGAAAGCTTGCGGTAAAAAATATAGGGAAAGAAGAAAGCGGACCTACGAGCATCTATAGTATGTCCCATAGATTTGATGAACTTTTTGATCTCCCCACGGGTAGTCAATTCCGTGTGTAAGTCCCTGTAGATGAGTTGGTTGGCGATAGGAACAGTTACGCTGGCCAGGCTATGGCGGCTCACCAAGTCGAAAACCACATGGTTGCGAGAGATTCTGACAAGCTCCTTGATTGCGGATTGAATCTCTTTGTAGTGCCAAACGAAACGAATGCTGAATACCGTATGAAACGTGTCGTCGGCATATGGCAGTTGAAATGCGTCACCGTGCTCGCAAAGGATGTCTAGACCTTCTTCTTCTGCCACGGACCTAATCTTTGACAGCATTTCTAACGAGTTGTCGACCGCCACGACCTTATAGCCCATGCGCGCCAACATTATCGAAAATCGTCCTGTCCCGGCGGCGACCTCAACAATTGGCTGATCAATGGGATGACCATCTATCAACTCCAGGACTATTTGTTTTTCCCAAGCGTCAATCAGTTGGCCGCCAGCATTTCCGAAGCGGATTTTCTCGTAGGTCTGAACATGACCCTTATCGATATAATAATCCCTAACCGACTGGCCACGGCCCAATCGGACGTCACCTGATTTGTCCTGTGGCTGAAGCTGAGTGGAGTCTTTTTGGCTCATGTCCTCATAGATTTGTTGGTGGGTTTTTACATACTTATCGAAGGTAAAGCGCTTTTGGAATTCCTCTCTTTGATTAATTCGCATGATATTTGAAAGGCCGGTATCGTTTAACAGGTCCAAAATGGCCTTTTCCAATGCGCCCGGGTTCCCCGGCGGCACCAAAGTGCCTGTAACGCCGTTCTTCACGCATTCGAGCAATTCCTCGGTCGCGGAGGCGACAATTGGCAGTCCCACGGAATAGGCCTCAAGGACGATGTTCGGATACCAAGCCGTTCCCACCGAGGTTTTATAGGGTAGGACAAGCATGGCATGCGTGCTCATCACATTGTACACGTCTATCTTCCCCACGATTGAAACCCTGTCCTCAAGCCCGTGTTTTTGGACGAGCTTCTGGACGTCGACGTTTTTAAACGTCGATAGCGCAAGAGTAACTTGGAAGGTAGCCTTGTCCTTGGCCCTTTCCAGCGCAGCTAACAATATATCGAGGCCTTTGACTGCCGTTGGGTGGCCAATGTAAAGAATTTTAGGGACAGAGCTTGGCCGGTAATCCACAGGTTTACCACCAATAACGCCATTGGCGAACACGTCTATTCGTTCATCCTTGATAAACGATAGTTGTTTTCTTTGACGGTTGGTATGAACGATTATCTTGTCAAAATACGATTGGCCTACAATGAAGAAAGGCAGGTGAAGCCATGTGTTGAACAAATAGTGATGAACGATCCCCTTCAGATTCTCACGAAAAATCCAGGGCAGTTTGAAGAACTCGAAAATCCCGACATAAGGTTGCCATACGGAAATTATCCTGACAGCGTCAATCCTCGGGACGAACATCCTTATCAGGAACATCTCCAATAGATTGCCTGCCTGAAAGTGAATGACGTCGAAATTCGTATTTGACCGGCGGAAAAACTGGCCCAATGCGAAGATGTTCTTAAAAACCCGCACTTTAGAAGAATAGGCACTAGGGGATGCAAAACTTACCCACCTTATTTTCCCCCACTCTTCGGTCAGTGTAGAAATATCGTCCGGTACGAGGAGCGTACAGTCGGCGTCTTTACAGAGTTTATCCGCCAGCTTTGTGGTTGTGCTGCTGGTTGCCTCTATAAGATCGCTTTTGAAATTGGGAACGCACAGACATATTCTTATTGGAGTAGGATTAGTGGGCATTCGATATATGATTCTTAGTTTTTACACACTTTGTCTAAAACAGCAGGAGCAAAATATCGGCCTTTGGTTTCTTTAAGCCGCTTTCTTGGCCGTTATATTATAAATAATATAGAAATTCCACCGTGGTCCGTGGTTGGGCATATAAACAACACGACCGCGATCTTTATTCTAGCCGTAGGGTTAAATCTCAACGTTACGTTCTTTGATTGTCTGGCACTGTTCCCGCCAGTGATGTTGGCAACGGCAATTCCCATATCCATCGGCGGGTGGGGTGTTCGCGAAGGCGCTATGGTCGCCACTTTTGGTTTGGTAGGTGTGCCCACCGAAGGTGGTTTGGTGCTGTCTGTTTTAGCCGGTTTGATAGGTATAATGGTCAGTTTGCCAGGAGGCGTACTTTGGTCGATAAGCGGTTATAGTAGAAAGGAAGCACTTAATTAGGCGGATTAAGGTGTGGCAAATCACGCCCCCCTTTTAGGTAATTTCTTCAATAATTGAATTGGCTGGCTGACCCCATTGAGTGGTCCACCGCTTAAGTTAGAGTTTGGCGTTACATGCACCTCAGCCTCCCTACCGTTGAGGATGCGATTTGCCTCAGTGATAATTTCCCCTAAAGCCACAAGCCTGACGTTAGGCAACCGGCCCTATCCAACAAGGTAGAGGTAGAAAACGCCGCCGCAAGGATCACGTTCTCTACCTTGTTGAATGGAATAGCTCCTGGCGGTGGTTATGCAGAAAGACCACTAGCTATCTAAGGGGGCGCACAATTCGTATTGCCTCTTGGAACCTCGCCAATCCCTTTGTTTCCCTGGGTTGATGGGGGAACAGGTGTCGGACACAGGGCAACATTTTCCCTAAGTTTGGACCGGCCCATGGTGGCTGAGGGTTTGGGGAATATTTCGTCTAGTTCCATTGCCTGTCCCTTTGCCTGCACGGTGGCCTGTTCTCGGCCTTCGAGCCAAGCCTCGGCGGTGGTGCGGAGGATGACATTGCGTCCGCCGATGATGGTGACGGCAGGGGCGGGTACGTCTGGGTGATGGGTTCCATTTCGGTTTTCCAGTTCAGTTGATATAAAAAGGGGGG
>JAESSX010000165.1 GCA_016763915.1 Rhodospirillales bacterium | reverse complement strand
TGGTTGGTGATGCCGATGGCGGCGATTTGGCCGGGCGTGGCGCCCGCTTCGGCAATCGCTTCGCGGCACGTCGCCAGGGTCGTTCGCCAAATATCCTCAAGGTCGTGTTCGACCCATCCCGATTGCGGAAAGTACTGCTCGAATTCCATCTGCCGGGCGGCGGCGGGGGCCTGGGTTTCATCGAACAGGATGGCGCGCGACGACGTGGTTCCCTGATCGATGGCAAGAACGAAACTGGACATGACGCCTCATTTCCTCACG
The DNA here is from genome assembly GCA_016763915.1 of Rhodospirillales bacterium. Next base: position 5,645 of record JAESSX010000165.1, on the reverse strand, counting down.
ACGGCGGATGATCCTTCAGCCAGGACGAAAGACCGGCGGCGTCCTGGTCGCTCATACTAAGACCCAGTTTGGTGCGCCGCCAGAGGATGTCTTCAACCGTCCGCGCCCATTCGACGCGAACCAGGTATTCGACTTCCCGTTGATAGAGCCCGGCCCCGAAACAACGCCCGAGGTCGGTTTCCGTTTCCGCGCGGCCGAGCACCTTGGGCGTCAGGGTTCCGTAGGTGGCGGCGAGCCGTTTGATAAGGGTCATGGAAATTGCCGGGTACCGGGTCGCCAGACCGGCCACCAGCGCATCCCCGCCGTCGACGGGAAAATCCCCGCCGGGCAGGGCCGCGCCCGCGGTCCAGGGGGGCCGCATCGCCGGCAGCCAGGGTTGCAGTTTGCCGAGGACCTCTTGGGCCAAATGCCGGTAGGTGGTGATTTTCCCGCCGAACACGTTGAGGACGGCCGCCTGGCCGGTGCCTGCGTCGAGTTCGAGGACATATTTCCGCGGCGCTTCCTGGGCCGCCGGCGTTCCGTCATCGAACAGCGGGCGAATGCCGCTATAGGACCACACGACCTCCTGGGGAGAGACCGGTTGCGAAAAATATTCCCCGACCGCCGCGCAAAGATAGGCGATTTCTTCCGCTTCGGCGTGCGCGTCCTCAGGCGCACCGGAATAGTCCAGGTCGGTGGTGCCGATCAGGGTGTAGTCGCGCTCAAAGGGAATGGCGAAAATGATCCTCTTGTCGGGATTTTGGAAAATATAGGCCCGGTCATGGTCGAACATGCGCGGAACGACGATGTGGCTGCCTTTGACCATGCGGACCCGGGCCCGGCTCGGCGCGGCGATGCGGTCGGCGACGACATCGCCGATCCAGGGGCCGGTGGCATTGACCAGGGCGCGGGCGCGAACCCGGGCGCGCTGTCCCGATTGCGTGTCTTCGACGTCGATGCGCCATTCGTCCGCGTGCCGCACGGCTGCGGTCACTTCGGTCCGGGTGTGTATGGACGCCCCCCTGGCCGCCGCGTCACAGGCGTTCAGAACCACCAGGCGGGCATCGTCCACCCGGCAGTCGGAATACTCGAACCCCCTGGTGAATTCGCTCCGCAACGGCCCCCCCGCCGGATCGCCGGTCAGGTCAACGAAGCGCGAGCCGCCCAGGCGGTCCCGCCCGCCCAGATGGTCGTACAGGAAAAGCCCCAGCCGGATCAGCCAGGCCGGACGAAGGCCTTTCGCGTGCGGCAGGACGAACCGCAGCGGGTGAACGATGTGCGGCGCCATTGCCCAAAGCACTTCGCGTTCGCGTAGCGATTCCCGAACCAGCCCGAATTGATAGTGCTCCAGATAGCGCAGGCCGCCATGGATTAGTTTGGTCGAGGCCGACGACGTGCCGTTCGCCAGGTCGTCCTTCTCGGCGAGAAAAACCGAGAGCCCGCGCCCGGCGGCGTCCCGGGCAATGCCACAGCCATTCACCCCGCCGCCGATGATGGCGATATCGTATAGGGTTTCGTTCACGCTTCCTCCGTTAACGAAACATTATGGGACAGCCGCCCGACCGGCAACGATGTCTTCGGCGGATTTCAGGAACGCCCGGATCAGCGGACGGTTCCGCCGCCGGTTCAGGCACACCACGTAAAAGGAAATGAAGACGTCCGCGTCGGCGATGCGGATGGCCGCCAGGCGTTCGTGGGGCACGTATTCCAGTTCCGACACGGCGCCTATGCCGAGGCCCCGGATAATGCCGTCCATGACCGCCTCGCGGCTGTTGATTTCCAGGGCCGGGCCGAGACGGACCCCGGCCCTGGCCAGGGCGCCTTCGAGGGCCTGGCGCGTGGTCGATGTTTTTTCCCGGAGAATGAACCGCTGGTTCGCCAGGTCCCGGATCAGAACCTGTGAACGCCCCGCCCACGGATGATCCACGTTGACGAACAGCACCACGTCGGAGCGCACATAGGACATATAAAACAGGTCGTCGCCGTCCGCCACATGGGCCAGAACGGCGACGTCGGTGTCGAAATCCATCAGGCTTTTCAGCATCGCGTCGCCGTGCCCCATGGACAGTTCCAACTGGATATCCGGATACGAGGCCTGAAAATGTTCGACCAGTTCCATCATCACCGGCGCCCCGACGCCGCCGATTTTCAACCGCCCGTGTTTCAGGTCGCGCGCGGCGCGCAAAAAGCCTAACGCTTCTTCTTCATGGCCGAAAATGTCCTGGGTGATTTCCAGCAAGCCCCGCCCGGTCCCGGTCAGGGTGACCGTGCGGCCCCGGCGATGAAACAGTTCGACGCCGAAATGGTGTTCCAGCGACTTGACCTGATCGGTGACCGTCGGCTGGCCGATGTTCAACACCCGGGACGCCGCCGTAAATCCGCCTTCGCGGGCGACGGCATGAAAGGAACGAAGCCATTTGTGATACATGACATACTATCGATTTAATCGATGGATAATGTGTTATTTGCGATTTTACCGATATTAACTCCAATGTTAAACTGTTTTCCTCAACTCCCAATCAACAGGCGGACCGGCTATGAAGGAAGAAGCGCGGATCATAGACATCAACGGGCGATCCTACCGCTGGCCTCGCCAGCCGCTGGTCGTCGTGTGCATGGACGGTTCCGAACCGGGATACGTGGAAGCCGCCGTAGCCACCGGCAAGGCGCCGTTCTTCGAGCGCATCCTGGCCGAAGGCACCAACCGGCTGGCGGATTGCGTGGTGCCCAGCTTTGCCAATCCCAACAACATGTCCATCGTCACCGGCGTCGCCCCGGCCATCCACGGCATCGGCGCCAACTTCTTCTTTGACCGCGCCTCCGGCGAGGACGTGATGACCAACACGCCCAAGTTCCTCTGGGTCGATACCATCTTCAAGGCCTTCTTCGACGCCGGCGCCAAGATCGCCATCGTCACCGCCAAGGACAAGCTGACATCCATGCTCGGCCACGGGCTCGACTTCTCGAGCGGCCGGGTGGTCGCGTTCTCGTCGGAGAAGTCCGACCAGACCAGCGAAGCCGAAAACGGCATCGCGCGGGCCGATCAATTCGTCGGCCTTCCGGTGCCGGAGGTTTATTCGGCCGATTTGAGCGAATTCATCTTCGCCGCCGGGGTCAAGCTCATGCGGCGCGACCGCCCCGACATCCTGTACCTGTCGACCACCGATTACATCCAGCACAAGCACGCCCCCGGCACGCCCGTGGCCAATGACTTCTACACCATGATGGACGGCTATCTGGCCGAGCTCGACGGCCTGGGCTGTCTGATCGCGCTGACCGCCGACCACGGAATGAACGCCAAGCACCTGGAAGACGGCAGCCCCGACGTCCTCTACCTGCAGGACGTTCTGGATGGCTGGTCGATGGACGCGCGGGTGGTGCTGACCATCACCGACCCGTACGTGGTTCACCACGGGGCGCTGGGGTCGTTTTGCACCGTTTACCTTTCCGGCAACGCCGACGCCGACGTCATCGCCGGCAAAATCCGGGACCTGGACGGCGTCCTGGCGGTTTATTCGCGCGCCGAGGGATGTGCCAAATTCGAGCTGCCCGAAGAGCGCATGGGCGATTTGATCGTGATTTCCGAAAAGCACAAGGTGCTGGGCTCCAGCGCCGGCAGCCACGACCTTTCAGGCCTGACCGAACCCTTGCGCTCGCACGGCGGCATCACCGAACAGCGCGTGCCGTTGCTGATCAACCGCCCCGCATCGGGGCTGGCGGAAGACCGCCGGCTCCGGAATTTTGACATTTTCGACATTGCCCTGAATCACGCCCAATAGCGCCCCATGGCGCCCCATGGCGCAACGGACAGGAGATGGGATCATGGATGTCAAAGTCAACGACCCGATCCGTCACGAAACCATGCGCATCAACGGACAAGCGGTTGACGCCGAAGGCCGTATAGACATCCTCAATCCCTATACCGGGGCCGTTACCGCCACCGTCCCCAAAGGACAGGTGCGCCATGTGCGGGACGCCTTCCAGGCCGCCGCCGATTACAAACCCACCCTCAGCCGCGCCCGGCGCACCGAAATTCTGCGCGACGCGGCCGCCATTCTGGACTCCGGCAAGGATGAAATATCCGATCTGATAACGGCCGAAAGCGGGCTTTCGAAGAAGGATACCCTCTATGAGGTCGGCCGCGCCTGCGACGTGTTCAGCCTGGCGGCGCAGCTTTGCATCCTCGATGACGCAGAGGTCTATTCCTGCGACATCACAGCGCACGGGCCAAGCCGCAAGATCTTCACCTTGCGCGAACCGCTCGGCGTCATCGCCGCGATTACGCCGTTTAACCACCCGCTCAACCAGGTCGCCCACAAGATCGCGCCGTCGATCGCCACCAACAACTGCATGGTTCTGAAACCGGCGGAAAAAACGCCGTTATCCGCGCTCAGGCTGGCCGATGTGCTGTACCAGGCCGGACTGCCGCCGGCCATGTTCTCGGTCGTCACCGGGGACCCCGCCGACATCGCCGACGAGATGATCACCAATGAGCATTCCGCCATGATCACGTTTACCGGCGGCGCGCGGATCGGCAAATCCATCGCCGAGCGGGCCGGATACCGGCGCATGATTCTGGAACTGGGCGGAAACGATCCGCTGATCGTCATGGACGACGCCGACCTGGAACGGGCCGCCGGGCTGGCGGTGGCGGGGGCGTTCAAAAATTCCGGTCAGCGCTGCACCGCGGTCAAGCGCATCTTCGCGCACCGCGACATCGCCGACGAATTCGTGCCCCTGCTGGTCGACAAGGCCGCCGGGCTGGTCTGCGGCGATCCCATGGACCCGGCCACCGACATCGGCTCGGTGATCAACGAGACGGCGGCGAAACTATTCGAGGCCCGGGTCGGGGACGCCGTTTCCCGTGGCGCCGAACTGCTGCTCGGCAATCAACGCCAAGGCGCCGTGTACCCGCCGACGGTGCTCGACCATGTGCCGTTCGATTGCGAATTGGTGTTTGAGGAAACCTTCGGGCCCATCGCCCCCGTCATCCGCTTCGACGACATCGACGACGTTATCGCCAAAACCAATTCGACCGCGTTCGGCCTGTCGTCGGGGGTGTGCACCAACCGCATGGATGACATCACGCGCTTCATCAACGAGCTTCACGTCGGCACGGTCAACATCTGGGAAGTCCCGGGCTACCGGATTGAAATGTCGCCGTTCGGCGGCATCAAGGATTCCGGTCTCGGGTACAAGGAAGGGATCATCGAAGCCATGAAAAGCTTCACCACCGTCAAGACCTATTCCCTGCCCTGGCCGGCGTAATACCAAGAACCTCTCTAACCGGCCGCCGCCCGGCTTTTCGAGCCGTCGCCGTTGGCGAAATCCATCAGATCGGCAACGTCGGAAATCACCACCCGGTTGGTATCGGTTTTCACCCCCTGCTTGCGCAGTTTGGCGAGAATCCGTGACAGGCTTTCGGGTTGCATGCCCAAACGCCGGGAAATCAGCGTCTTGTCGTAGGGCAGGGACACCACGGCCGGTCCTTCCTCGACCGGACACAGCTTGAGCAGGAAATCGACCACCCGGAGCGTCGCCGACCGGGTCTTCAGCTGTTCGATATCGGCGACGTGCTGGTGCGCACGCCGGGACATGGATGCCAGCATGTTCATGGCGATCTCCGGCATGTCGGTGATGTGGCTGCGGAACGGCTTGGAGAGGAT
>JAESSX010000164.1 GCA_016763915.1 Rhodospirillales bacterium | reverse complement strand
GATCGGCGGCATCGTGGAGCGAATTTTCAAGCTGAACCTCAAATCCGCGCGGACCCGGTCCAGGTCCAGCCCGATCATGGAAACCCTGGGTGGTGTGGCCGTCTGCATCGTCATTATTTACGGCGGCCACCGGGTGATCGCCGGTGAAACGACATCGGGCGCCTTTTTCTCGTTCATCATGGCTTTGTTGCTGGCCTATGAGCCGATGAAGCGGCTGGCCAACCTGAACTCCAGCCTCCAGGAAGGCCTGGCCGGGGCACAACGGTTGTTCGCCCTCCTGGATACGGAACCGGGGGTGCTTGAAAAACCGGACGCCATCGATTTGAAGGTGGTAAAGGGCGACATCCGCCTGGAAAATGTGTGTTTTTCCTACACCTCCGGCAAACCGGCCTTGAACGGGATCTCCCTTGAAGTGCCGGCCGGTAAAAGGGTGGCGCTGGTCGGAGCATCGGGGGCCGGCAAAACGACCATCCTCAACCTGATCCCGCGGTTCTACGACGTTGACGAAGGAAGCGTGTTTATGGACGGCGTCAACGTTCGCGAAACCACCTTTGCGTCCCTGTTCGCAAACGTGGCCCTGGTCAGCCAGGAAATCACCCTTTTCGACGATACCGTCCGCGCCAATATCGCCTATGGCCGGGCCGGGGCTTCGGAAGAAGAAATTATCGAGGCCGCGCGCAACGCCGCCGCCCATGATTTCATCATCGACCTGTCCGACGGATACGACACCATGGTCGGCGAACAGGGGGTGAAACTGTCGGGGGGGCAGCGCCAGCGTCTCGCCATAGCCCGGGCGATGCTGAAAAACGCACCGGTGCTTCTGCTTGATGAAGCGACATCGGCCCTGGACACGGAATCCGAACGCCAGGTGCAGGCGGCTTTGGCTAAGTTGATGGCCGGGCGGACGACCTTGGTGATCGCGCACCGTTTGTCTACCGTCACCAGCGCCGATCTTATATATGTTATCGAAAAAGGCCGCGTGATCGAACAGGGCTCCCACATGGAATTGATGTCCCAGGGCGGCGCGTACCAGCGGCTCTACAATTTGCAATTCGCCGAGGACGCGCAACCGCGTGACGCTGTCCTGAAAGCCGGTACCTGAGTGCGGGAGCAGGGGGCTTCAGCGTGAGGCCATTGAAGCGAATCCTACAATCGGAAAGCATGCGCCGCATTTCCTGCTGGCTGGCGTCCCTGTACATTCGTCTGGTTTCCCACACGGGGGCCTGGCAGGTGATCGGCGGCGATATCCCGAAGCGGTTCTGGGACGACGACAAGCCTTTCATTCTGGCATTTTGGCACGGCAGACTGTTGATGATGCCTTATTGTTGGGACCATGGAAAAACCATTTATATGTTAATCTCCCAACATCGGGACGGTCAGTTGATCGCCCGCACGGTTGGACATTTCGGCATCAAAACGGCGGCGGGCTCATCGTCGCGGGGCGGGGCGCAGGCGCTCCGAACCATGGTCAAAGCTATGAAAAACGGTGATTACGTCGGGATCACGCCGGACGGCCCGCGCGGACCCCGCATGCGGGCCAGCGACGGCATCGTCAGCGTTGCACGATTGTCCGGGGCTCCCGTTATCCCGGCAGCCTTCGGCAGCAGCAATGGGCGCTGCCTGTCCTCCTGGGACCGCTTTCTTGTCGCCTGGCCTTTCGGGCGCCGGGTGCTGGTCTGGGGAGACCCCATATACGTCGCCCGCGACGCCTCGGTGGATGATGAGGAAACGGCCCGCCTTCGGGTTGAAGACGGCCTTAATGCCGTGACCCATGAGGCGGACAGGCTGACCGGTCGCGCGGCGGTGGAACCCGCCGCCGCAAAGGGCGAAGGCGGCGCCTTATGATGTTGGCTTTGTATCGTACTTTTTCCGTCCTCGGCGCACCCCTGATCGGGGTTTATCTCTGGCTTCGCAGGATACGCGGCAAGGAAGACCCGGCCCGTTTCAGCGAACGCATCGGCCGCCCGGGCCGCGATTGTCCGGATGGGCCGCTGGTCTGGGTGCATGCCGCCAGCGTCGGCGAATCCCTATCCATGTTGCCGTTGATCGGACGGCTGGTCGGCGACCGGCCCGGGCTCAATGTCCTGGTGACCACGGGGACGGTGACGTCAGCGCGCATGATGGCGGAACGCCTTCCCGAAGGGGCGTTCCATCAATATGTGCCGGTCGATCGCGTCGTCTGGGTCCGGCGGTTCCTCGATCACTGGCGCCCGGACCTGGCGTTATGGGCGGAGTCCGAATTCTGGCCCAATATGATCACCGAAGCCGCAAGCCGGAACATTCCCATGATCCTCATAAACGGCAGGATCTCGCCCAGGTCATTTGCGGGCTGGCAGCGGTTCGACGGCATGATCCGAAAACTGCTCGGCTGTTTCGATTTGTGCCTGGGGCAGTCCGATACCGACGCGCTGCGACTTCGCCAATTGGGCGCAAAATCGGCCAAGCACGTCGGCAACCTGAAATTCGCCGGCGCCCCGCTTCCCGTCGACGAGGTCGAGTTGACGGTCCTGCAGGACGCTATTGGCGGTCGCCCCGTCTGGTTGGCGGCCAGCACCCATGCCGGCGAGGAAGACATGGCGGCGCAGGTTCATCAACGTTTGAAGTCGGACCACGATGGCCTTCTGACGCTGATCGTCCCCCGTCACACGGACCGGGGAGAGGAAATCGCCACCCGGCTTCGTGGCCGGGGGCTGGAGGTGTCCCTGCGGAGCAACGGCGGCGTCATCGGCCCTGGAACCGACGTGTATGTGGCCGACACCATGGGGGAAATGGGCCTGTACTTCCGTCTCGCCGGGGTCGTCTTCATGGGCAAGTCCCTGGTGCCCCTGGGTGGGCAAAATCCGCTTGAGGCGGCGCGGCTGGACTGTGCCATAGTTCACGGACCACACATGATGAATTTCGAGGATATTTCCGAGCACCTCAACAAAGCCGGCGCCGCCATACAGGTGGCCGATGCCGGGGGACTTGAAAGCGCCGTCCAGCGGTTGCTCGCCGACACGTCTGAACGGGACCGCATGGCGGCCGCCGCCAAATCCCTGGCGTCGGCGGAAGCAGGCGTACTGGACGCGGTTCTCGTCGAACTGGCGCCGTTCCTCGAACCCCTGTTACAGAAGGATACGTCCCGTGCGCGCGCCTGACTTCTGGCGGCGCGAGGGCGGTTTCCCCGGCGGGATTCTGGCGCCGTTGGGGTGGGGTTATGGGCTTGCGGGGCGAATCCGCTTCGCTCTGGCCCATCCCGTCCGTTCCTCCGTGCCGGTGATCTGCGTCGGAAATCTGGTTGCCGGCGGGGCCGGCAAGACGCCGGTGGCGCTGAACCTGGCGCGACGCCTTATCGGACAGGGCCGCAACGTTCGTTTTCTGACCCGGGGCTATGGCGGCCGGCTGGCCGGTCCGGTCCGTGTTGACGCTCAAACCCACACCGCAGGGGACGT
>JAESSX010000010.1 GCA_016763915.1 Rhodospirillales bacterium | reverse complement strand
CGTGTCGCGCCTGCGGTTCATCCGCGAAGCCCAGGAACTGGGTTTTTCCCTGGATGAAATCGCCGACTTGTTGTCGCTGCGCGCCGATCCCAAGGCCAATTGCGCCCAGGTCCAGCGCCGCGCCGAGGTCAAGCTGGCGGAGGTCCGGCGCAAGATCGAAAGGCTGCAGGAAATCGGCACGGCCCTGGACAGCCTGATTTCGGCTTGTCCCGGAAAGGGGGCGCTCGGCGCCTGTACCATCCTCGAAGCCCTTGAAGGGGAGGGGCTTGCAACGCAGGAGGCGCTTCCCTTAGCGGAAACGGTTTAACTTGAAAGGCGGAGATACAGTGAAAAGGACCTTGCTCGTCCTGTTCGTGGCCGTGACGCTTTCGTGGTCCGGTGCCGTCCTCGCCGGTTCCCATGTTTACAAGCTCTATGTCGACGGGCTGGCCTGCCCATTCTGCGCCTACGGGGTCGAGAAGAACCTTCTCGCCGTGGCCGGCGTCGAAAAACTGGAAATCGAACTGGATGGCGGTTTCATCAGGGTTGTCATGAAAACCGGAAATAGGCTCGATGAAGAGGCCGCCAAACTGGCGGTCGACGATTCCGGCTTTACGCTGCGCGCCTTCGAGGTGCTCAAATGAAGGTGTCCGGGATTTTGACGGCGCTCGCAATGCTCGCCCTGAGCACCCCCGCCGCCGCCCACGAACCCATTTTCGCGCCCGGTGCGCACGTCCATTCCAAGGGTTCGCACGAGGTGAGCCTGGGCTATCACCGCGAACGCGCCAGCGGGGCCGGGGAAACCGAAACCGAAAACGAGCTGTCGCTGGAATACGCGTACGGCGTCTCCGCCGAACTGACCGTCGGGGTGGAGTTTCCGTTCAAGGACAAGACCGTTAACGCCAACGGCTCGACCGGCCTCGGCGATATTCAACTGGCGGCGAAGTACCGCTTCCTGAGAATCGATTCCCCCGGCAGTCAATATTCGACGGCGGTACTGTTCGAGGCCAAGCTGCCGACCGGCGACGACGATAGAAGCCCCCGTTTGGGCAGCGGCTCGGCGGATTTCGTCGGCGGCCTGCTGCATGGCCTGGAATCCCGGCGCTGGTATTACAACACGGCCTTTCGCTACCGGCTCAACACCGAAGGCGGCGGAAATCTGGACAAGGGCGACAAGGTATTTCTCGACCTCGTCGGCGGCGTCCGTCCGTTGCTGACCGGATACCGCGAGGCCGATACCGTGGTGTTCCTGGAACTCAACTGGGAACGGGCCGCGCGCGATTCCCTGGCCGGCGCCGACGTGACGGACAGCGGCGGCTGGGAATTGTTCCTGTCACCGGGTATTTTCTGGACCTATCGCAATTACGCGGTGACCTCGGGGCTGCAAATCCCGATTGCGGAAAACCTTAACGGAGCCCAGCCAACGTCCGATTACCGCTTCCGGCTGTCGGGCAAGTACGCGTTCTGAGTATGATAAAAAAAATCTTTGCCGTCCTTGCCGCAACCCTGGTTGGTTTAGCCGCTATCGGCTGGTTGGCCTTCGTGCCGCCGTTGAAGCAGGCCCCCTACGTGTTCGATTCCGCCTGGGGCGAAAAAGGAACCGGGCCGGGCCAGTTCCGGGATCCCACCGGCATCGCCGTGTTCGACGGCGAAGTGTTCGTCTCGGACGCCCGCGGCGGCCGCGTCCAGGTGTTCGACCTTGACGGCAACTTCCGGCGCCAGATCGGCAAGCCGGGCAAGGGGGTCGGGGAACTGGCGCGGCCGATGAACCTGACCGTTGCCGGGGGCGAACTCTATGTCGCCGAATACTGGAACGACCGGATTCAGGTGTTCGGCCTTGATGGTACGCCCAAGCGGATCATCGGCGGCCCCGGCTCCGGCCCCGGCCAGTTCAAGGCGCCGGGCGGCATCGCCGTCGCCGCCAACGGCGATCTTACCGTCGCCGATTTCTACAATCAGCGTATCCAGCGGCTTCGCGCCGACGGCACCTTCGTCCGCCAATGGGGGACGACCGGGACGGTCGGCATTGGCGCGGGGCAGTTCAATTACCCGACCGACGTGGCGCTCGGCCCCGACGGCACCCTGTACGTCGCCGACGGTTACAACGACCGCATCCAGACTTTCGGCTCAGGCGGCGGGCTGGCGTGGAAACGGGGCGGGCCGTTGGCGATGAATATCTGGGGGCCGTTCCGGGGCTGGTTCGCCACCGTCACGGCGCTGTCGGTGGACCGGGACGGCAACGTCTTCGCCGCCGATTTCTACAACAACCGGATCCAGAAATTCTCCGCCGCCGGCACCTTCCTGACCGCGTTTGGGGAAAAAGGCTCCGGGCCGGGGCAGATGGCCTACGCGATCGGCGTCGCCGTCGCCCGGGACGGCTCGGTGTTCGCCGCCGACTTCGGCAATAACCGGATCACCAAGTGGCGGCCAGATTCCCGGCGTTAGGGTAGGATGCCCAGCGGTATGGGCCGGGCCGCGGCATCACTGAGCCTTTTCGACAACGATGCCGACCCTTACGATGCGGGCCGGAGCTTTGTCCTTTCCTATGGCGCTCGCCTGCAAGACGTAATGCCCTGGCACCGCGTTCTTGCTGGCCGCGACGACCACGTTCCATCCCGTCATCTTCGCATTCTTAAACAAAACGGGTTTGTTGGCCGTAACTTCCCCTTTAGGCACGCCCCGGGGGGCCTGAAGATAGATGTGCGGCTTTTTGTCCGTGCCGAAAATGCGTATGCTCCGCATCGTGCCCTGTTTCAGGTTGACCTTGGCGGGTTCCGCACGCAACTTGCCGATGGCGACCGGCTTGAGTGACAGATTCACCTCCGGTTCCGCTTCCTCCGCTTCCTCCGGTTCCGCTTCTTCCGGTTCCGCTTCCTCCGGTTTCTTCTCCACGGCGACGGTGACGTTTTCATTTCGGCCCGTGAGGTCGCTGATCGTCAGGACATAGTTGCCCGATGCTTCTTCCGCCGCCTTGATGACGATGAATTCCTTGGTGCCCGACGGCGTCCTGACGATCTCGAGCTTTTCGCTTCCCGGTTCGGCGACGATGATGACGCGGTAGTTGCCCTGGCCGTCGCTGACCGTGATTCGTGGCGATGCGCCGCCGGCCTTTACGGTGACGGCGTTGCGGTCCACGTTCAACGTCTTCACGGTGCCCGGAATACCGGCAAAGCAGGATGTGAAGTCGACTTGCGTGCGGTCGCGCGCGGCG
>JAESSX010000163.1 GCA_016763915.1 Rhodospirillales bacterium | reverse complement strand
CCGCAGGGCCTGCTGTGGAAATTCTGGTCCTCGGCTGCGGGGCATCGTTTCAGGCGCCCCCTAAGGGACTGAGGGAGGGGTTAAGCGAATGGGGGGTGGTCCTCGAATGGATGGACACCGGCGCCGCGTGTCGCACCTTCAACGTGCTGTTGGCCGAGGAACGCGCCTGTGCGGCGGCGCTGATCGCGGTGGAATAAACACCGGGCTAGGGAATTTCCGGTTCACATTGGTTCACTGGAAATGCCCTAGCGCTTTTTTTAACGCAAATTCGTCGTCGCAAATGAACCCATTTGCTCGGGATTTGCTCTAGCCTTCAGGTTCCAGAAAACGCGGGAAAACGCCTTCAGGCCTGGGCAGCGCCGTGCCGGGCGTGAGCGCATGATCGGGGCCGGTAAATTCCAGCGTGCGGGCGTCTTCGGGAACGGCCAGTTGATCGAGAATTTTGCCCGAGGCCCCGGGCATGAAGGGCTGCGTCAACAGGGCCAGGTGGCGGATGGTTTCGGCCAACACGTAAAGCACCGTCGCCATGCGCCCGGTGTCCTCTTTCGCCAGCTTCCAGGGGGCTTGGGCGTCGACATATCCGTTGGCGGTGCGTACAACCGCCCAGATCGCCTCCAGCGCCACATGAAAGGCCTGAATATCCATCGCCTCGCGGATCTGCCCGACCAGCCCGTGCGCCGCCGAGAGGAGTTCTTCATCGGCATCCGTCAACGCCCCCGGGGTGGGCGTCGCCCCATCGCAGTTCTTGGCCGTCATCGACAACACCCGTTGCACCAGATTGCCGTAATCGTTGGCCAGTTCGCTGTTCATGCGATTGATCATGGCCTGATGGGAAAAATCGCCGTCGTTGCCGAACGGCACCTCGCGCAACAGGAAATAGCGCACCGCATCGAGGCCGTATTTCTCGACCAGTTCGAGGGGGTCGATGACGTTGCCCACCGACTTGGAAATTTTCTCGCCTTCGTTGGTCCACCAGCCGTGGGCGAAAACCCTTTTCGGCGGCTCCAGCCCCGCCGCCATCAGGAAGGCCGGCCAGTAAACGGCATGAAACCGCAGGATATCCTTACCGACCATGTGCAGGTCCGCCGGCCAGAAGTCGGCGTATTCTCCGTTTTCGGTTTCCGGAAACCCGACGCCGGTGATGTAATTGGTCAGCGCGTCCAGCCACACGTACATGATGTGGCCGTCGTCGCCGGGAACCGGCACTCCCCATTTGAACGTGGTGCGCGACACCGACAGGTCCAAAAGCCCCCCGGACACGAAGCTGAAGACCTCGTTGCGGCGCGTCTTGGGCAGGATGAAGTCCGGGTTGTCGTCGTAAAATTTCAACAACCGGTCCTGCCACGCCGACAGACGGAAAAAATAGCTCGGCTCCTCTACCCATTCGACTTCGGCGCCGCTGGGGGCAATTTTTTTGCCGCCCTCGCCGGTGGTCAATTCGGCTTCGGTATAAAAGGCTTCGTCCCTGACCGCATACCAGCCGGAATAGGAATCGAGATAGATTTCATCGCGCTCCACCAGGCGTCGCCAGATGTCCTGGGCGGCCAGCTTGTGGCGCTCTTGCGTGGTGCGGATGAAATCGTTGTGGCTGAAGCCCATGACATCGGCGAGATCGCGGAAATTTTGCGATACGGTATCAGTGAAGACTTTCGGGTCGATACCGGCGGCGGCGGCCGATTTTTCCACTTTCTGGCCGTGTTCATCGGTGCCGGTCAGAAACTTGACGCTATATCCGTCCAGGCGTTTGAAGCGCGCCAGCACGTCGCAGGCAAGCGTGGTGTACGCATGGCCGATATGCGGGGCGTCGTTGACGTAATAAATCGGCGTCGTCAGGTAATAGGGTTTGGTCATCGGCGGCCTTTGTCCGTAGCCTGGTCGGGCCCGGGAAAGCTAAGCCGCGGGGTCACGACCGGACAGCGTTCTCGAGGGTTAAAAAGACGTTCAAAACCACCTGCTTGCGGTCGAGATTGATTTGATCGGTCCGGACCAGCAGGCGGTTGATCTTTTCCCACACCTCAAACCATCGATCAAGGCTGACCGCTCGGCCGAGACGGTCCATCAACGCCTGTTCGGCGTCGGTCATGGCGCTAACCGTTTGCCGTCCGCCACCCGCGGCGGCCAGAATCATCCGCGCCAGCCACCACTGCAGCAGTCCGGACGCCGTGCGAAAGGCGTCGTCCGCCCCGGATTTCCCCAGTCGTGCGCCAAACGCGTGCAGGGCGACGACATCCAGCCGGGGAAGCGATTCGAGCAACGCCGTCATGTCGCGGTAAATCTCCAGGCCGCCTTCCCCCGCCAGCGCCAGGGCGCGTCCCGGACTGCCGTCGGCCAGCGTCGCCAGCGACCGGGTATCTTCGGCGCTGAGGTCGGGTTTCCAGTTGCGGACCAGCGAGGCCACGCTTGCAGGCGCCAACGGCTGTAGCGCCAGTATACGGCATCTTGAGCGAATGGTCGGCAGCAACCGCCCCGGATTATGGCTGACCAGCAACAACAGGGCCTTGGCCGGCGGTTCCTCAAGCACCTTCAACACCGCATTGGCGGCATTGACGTTCATCTCGTCGGCGCAATCAATCACGACAACCCGCCAACCGCCCTCGCCCGCGGTATGGTGGAAGAAATTTCCAACCGAACGAACATCACCGACGACGATTTCCGTGCGCAGCTTGCCGGTCTTTTCGTTGATGGTGCGCTCGACGCTCTTCAGATCGGAATGCCCGCCGGCGGCGATGCGTTTAAACACCGGGTGGCCGGGGGCGACGTACAAGGCTCCTTGCGTCTGTTGCGGCGCTTCCACAAGGTCCTCCCCAAAAAGACCCGCTGGCGATCCGGAATCCGGGACCGCCGCGCCCGACGACAACACATAGCGCGCAAACCGGTACGCCACCGTCGCCTTGCCGATGCCTTCGGGGCCGGAAATCAGCCAGGCATGGGCCAGGCGGCCGGCGTCGAAGGAATCCTTTAACACGCTTTCGGCCTCTTCGTGGCCGTGCAGGTCGGGATTTTCCCGGGGGCTCAGAATGTCGTCGGTATAGCCGCTATCGGGCGTCATGGCAGCACGGTGCCGAGACGGTGCTCGACAAGGCTCAAGATGGCCTGGTGGACCTGTTGCGGGGACTGGGCCGCATCGATGACGGCGCAGCGTTCGGGGTTGCGCCGCGCGACATCGAGAAATCCGTCCCGCAGCCGCCGGTGAAAATCAGGGTCCATGCGCTCGTAGCGGTCTTCCCCGGCGCCTTCGGCGGATTCGTGATGGCCCGCGCGGGCCAGCCCCTCGGCAACCGGAATATCGAGGATTATCGTCAGATCGGGCTGAAAATCACCGAGCACCAGACTATGCAGCCGCACCATGTCGGCCTGGCCCAGATCATGCCCATACCCCTGATAGGCCACGGTGGAATCGGAAAAACGGTCCGAAACCACCCATCGGCCGGCCGTCAGGGCCGGAAAAACGGTCGCTTGGACATGTTCCAGACGGGCCGCGAAATGAAGCAGGGCTTCGGTCATCGGCTGCCAGCGGTCGACGGCGCCTTCGACCAGAAGGCCGCGAATGATTTCAGCCGCCGGCGCGCCGCCGGGCTCGCGTGTTATCACAGGGTCCAGTCCGGCGTTTTTGAGGGCGTCGGCCAAGAGACGGATTTGGGTCGATTTGCCGGCCCCTTCCCCGCCTTCCAGGGTGATGAACTTGGCCGTGGATTGCGGACCAGCCCCCCGGCTCACCGGGAATCGCCCCAGATGATGGACTTCACGGCGGTCGCCAAACGGCCTATCAGGCCGAGCCGCGGAACGTCGTTGCCGGCGACAAGGGGAACTTCGACGGGATCCTCTCCCGGTACCGTAACCACCAGCGTCGCCACCCGGTCGCCCTTGGAAACGGGGGCCGGGACAGGGCTTTGGAAAGAAATGCTGACCTTCATCTTGCGCCGCGCCTTGCGGGGCAGGGTCAGCAGCATTTGCGTCTCGATCACCAACGGCACCGAGGCTTGTTGTCCGAGCCAGACATCGGCATCGGTGACTTTTTCACCGGCGCCGAACAGTTTGTAGTTGTTGAATTCCCGGAATCCCCAGGCGAACAGGCGTTCGGGCTCCGTTCTGCGCGTTTTTTTCGACGGCAGGCCGTTGACGACCAGAATCAGGCGGCGATCCCCCTTGGTGGCCGACGCGGTCAAACCGTAACCGGATTCCAGGGTATGCCCGGTCTTCAGCCCATCGGCCGAGACGTTGCGGTACAGAAGCGGGTTGCGGTTGGTCTGGCGGATGGCGTTGTAGGTGAATTCCTTTTCGCTGTAATAGGAATAATATTCGGGAAAATCCCGGATCGTCCGCTCGGCCAGCAACGCCATATCCCGGGCCGTCGATAAATGTCCCGGGGCCGGCCAGCCGGTGGCGTTCTTGAAGACGGAATTTTTCATGCCCAATTCCCGGCCCCGCGCGGTCATTTCCTCGGCAAATGCCGCCTCGTTGCTGGCCAGGCCTTCGGCAACGACGATGCAGGCATCGTTGCCGGACTGCACGACGATGCCGCGGATCAGATCTTCCACCCGGACCCGTTTCCCCGGTTCCAGGAACATGGTTGAACTGCCGCTTTTCGCCCCGCCCTTGCGCCAGGCGTTTACGCTGACGGTGAAGGTGTCGTCCTTGGTCAGGCTGCCGTCCCGGAGCCGCTCGAACAGCATATATACCGTCATCATCTTGCTCATGGACGCCGGCGGCATTTGTGCGTCGGCATTTTTCTCGAACAGGACCCGGCCCGTCGTCATGTCCAGCAGAATGGCGTGATCGGCAATGGTCGTTACCGCGCCCGCCGGAAAGGCCATTGCCGCCATCCAGAACACCAGCCACAGGAACGCAGGCTGTGGCAATAAACCGGAACGGTGTTTTTTGGCGTTTGGGCGGATCGTCATCAGCATTTCAAGTTATTCCCGGTTTACGGCATCGTATCGCGTTGGTAACACCGGATTGTGACGACAGCAAGACAGGGACCATACGGACTCACTTTTTCCCTGGGGCGCTTCCCCGGACGGCGTTATTCAATAATGATCCGCGCGTTCTGGTAACCGGCCCGGATCACCGAATCCAGTATCCGGTCGGCTTCGGCGACGTTGCTCAACGGGCCGACGCGAACCCGGAACAGGTCGCGTCCATTGACCAGAACCGATGAAATTTTGACCGGCCCGGCCGCCGTCAGCCGGGCCCGGACCCGGTTGGCGTTATCGAAGCGGCTGAAGGCACCGGCCTGGATGAACAGGTTTGTTTTGCGGACCGTCTGCATGGTGACCACATTGGAGTCGCCGGTCGGAAACCGAAGGGTATTTGTCGCCACCCGGCGCGGCACCGCGGCTGCCGGAGAGGGAGGCGCCTGGGTTTGCGGCTGACCTTGACCTGCGGCGGCCTGCCCACCGGGCGGCAGGGCCAGGGATTCGGTTTTGACGTCGGGCTTCGGCAGCCGGTCCACGGTAATAGGCGTGCCGATCTGGGCCAATTGGGTGCGCCCCTTGATGCGGGCGGCCAGGGCGCGGCTTTTGTCGGCCATGATCTGAACCCGCACCCGGGCGGTGCCGGCTTTTTGAAACCCGAGCAGTTGCGCGCCCCGGCGCGAGATGTCGATAACGCGGTTGCGGGCGAACGGTCCCCGGTCATTGACCTTGAGGATCAGGCTGCGGCCGTTTTCCATATTGGTTACACGCACATAACTCGGCATCGGCAGGGTCCGGTGCGCCGCCGTCAAGGCGTTCATGTCATAGATTTCACCGTTCGCCGTGCGCCGGCCATGAAACTGGGCTCCATACCACGAGGCGATACCGGTTTCATCGTGTTCGAAATCCTCGGCCGGATAATACCAGGCCCCCTGAATTTGATACGGATCACCCACTTTGTAGCGCGGCGGCGAAGCTTCCTCGGCGGAGGTGGTCACCCGTTTGGACGTGGAGATAAGGAATTGGGTCTCGGCACAGGCCGAAAGAACGACCATAAACAGGACCAGGAAAGCCCACCGTATCCCAGTCTGAGCGTTTCTCATCTTGATCCCCACATGAATAACCGGCCCATAAATCAATCAATATCTTGTATTAGTTGGAAACGCAATTCACGTTATTTTGTGTTAAAAAAATATCCGGAGCCTATAGGCGGCGACCTCTCCGGGGCCTTTAACGCAGCCTTTCCAGAAGCCCCAGGGTCGGGTAACCGCCGGCCGGCAACAACGATTTTTTCTGATAAGCCTTGATGGCGAGACGGGTAATCGGGCCGACGACGCCGTCCGATCCTCCGGTATCGAACCCCCGGGCCGACAACAGGCGTTGCATATCCTTGATATCGTTGCGCGATAGCCGCACCTCCCGGGCCGGGCGTTTGCTTTTAAACGGCGGCCCGCCGGCCAGCCGGTCGGCCAGATGGCCGATGGCAATGGCATAGAGGATTGAACGGTTCCAGGTCAGAATGGTTCGGTAATTCTTGTACACCAGGAACGCCGGACCATTGTTGCCCGCCGGCAGCACGACCGACGCCTCGGCCTGGCTCTCGGCCAAGGCGTAACCGTCCATGCGCCTGACCCCCAGCGTCCGCCAACGGGATATGGATTTTCGGATATTGAGCCCGGTCAGGTCCAGGTTGAACCCCTTCGGCAAGCGGATTTCACGGCCCCAGGTCCAGCCGCGCCGCCAGCCGGACCGGGCGAGGTAGTTGGCGGCGGATGCGAACATGTCGGGAAAGCTGTTCCACATGTCGCGCTTTCCATCGCCGTCGGCGTCAACGGCAAAGCCCTTGTAGGTGGTGGGAATGAACTGGAAGTTCCCCATCGCCCCGGCCCATGACCCCTTGACCCGGTAATCCACGTCGCCGCGGCTCATGATCGTCAACGCCGCCAGAAGCTGGCTCCGGAAAAAACGGCTGCGCCGTCCGTCATGGGCCAGCGTGGCGACGGCGCCGATCACCGGAAAAACGCCCGTATGCTTACCGTAATTTGTCTCCAGCCCCCAAAAGGCGGCGATAAACCGGGGTTGAACCCCGTACCGGTCGGCGATTTTGCGCAGGAGAACACGGTGACGGGCCAACATTTCCCTGCCCCGGCTGATCCGTTTATCGTTGATGGCGTTGTTCAGATAGCGCCAGAACGTCAGGGTGAATTCCGGTTGCCGGCGGTCCAGTTCGACGACTCGTTTGATGGGGCGTACACCGGCCAGCGCGGTATCAAGAAAATCACCGGAAATGCCCGTGGCCTCCGCTTCCCGGCGAAGTTCCTCCAGCCACTGGGAAAAAGGCGCCCCCGGCTCCGCCGCCATGGCCGGGCGAAGGGCCGTCACAGCCATTAAGCCCAGGAAAGCGGCGAAAAAAACGACTTTGGAAACGGGCTTCGTAGTATTCATTATCGGGGTCCCGGAAACAGTTCATCGGTTTTACCATCCAGCCAATAGAACAACAGCCCCAGGAACTCATGAACGGTGCCGCCAAGGGAGTTGAGCCCCCCGGCGAAATTGAACTGGACGGGAAGCGTCCTGGTCTTTCGGGTAGAATAATCGACCGGGTACGGCGTCACATCCCATCCCACTTGCCGGAAACTGCCGATGGTTCGGGGCATGTGAAACGCCGAGGTGACGAGTAACCATGTCTCGCCTTTTTTCGGCTGAACGATGCGATAGCTGAAAACCGCATTTTCGGCTGTGTTTCTCGATTGATCCTCGTAAATCACCCGCCCCGGATCAATGCCGAGCTGCCCGAGCAATGGAGCAACGGCCCGGGACTCTTTGTATTCCTGGTAAAGCAGGCTTCCGGAACCGCCGCTGAACACCAATCTTGCCTTAGGGTAGCGCCTGGACAGCACGGCCATTTCATAGACCCGTTCGACGGCGCCATTGATAGCCAACTGCCCCCGGTCTTTGCTGGTTACCGGATTAACGACGCCCCGGCGACGATAATTCCGTCCACCCGCCGGGGCAGGTTTGTCAGGGGCGGAAACCTGTTTTCCAGAACCCCTAACCCCCATCTTCCCACGGGCACCACCGCCAAAAACAGAAAGACCAGGGTGGCAAAGCTGGCAAGCCAACGGCCGAAACGCCGCCAGCGGGTCCACAGCAACAGAACGCCTAAGGTAAGGAAAACCAGAAGCAGGTTGGCCGGATTGACCAGGAACCAGAGAATCTTGGACAGCGCGAAGAACATACTTCGGTGATACCCCGAAGATCGCTTTCAGGCAACGCAGTCCGTTGCCCGTCGACGTCAATGACTGGGAGGTTTAAAAAATATCCTTATTCGGTACCAATTCTGGGCGTCCCGTCTTCGGACCCGGGACCGAAAGCCTTGTCGAGAATATGCGTGGATTCTTCGGCCAAAACGATGGACTGGCTTAAAAAATCCAGAATCTTGATGTTGTTTTGCAGAACCTGTTGCGCTTCGGGCCTGAGGTCTTGGTTGATTTTGGTACACCTGGCCAGGACATCATTGCGGATTACCCGCAGAATATCCTCAAGTCTGGAACCCTCGGGATTGGTATCCGAGATAAGGAAATGAGTCATTTTTTTAAGCTCCTGAAACAAGAGGGAATCATTGGCATCAGTGATTTTCCGCTAACAATATCCTCAAATAAATAAAAGGGCATAAGCCAAGGGTATGGTTAAGCCATAAACAAAATATCCAAGATCATCTTTGCCAAGTCCGGGTTGATGGCGTTTGGCCGGAGTTTTTCAACAGCCTCAGCCATAAGCGGACATTAGGGTGAGTGCTAAAAGTCCTTAATTTTTCTAAATCAAAGTATCCGGGGAAGTTTTTTTACGCGTTATACCTGTTTAATAGAATATTGGATCAGATCGCGCCGCACCTTCGGTCCTGATATGGGCTCGACTCCATGAAAGGAATTAGGCGTCTTGAAAAAACCTAAGGCGGTGTTCGGCACATAAGGCGCGGTATAAAAAAGGTTAAAATCTTCCGCCGAATAATGTTCGCTGTCGTTGCAGGTAAATCCTTCTTGTTTTGGAACGTAAATAGATGTTCCCAAGTCTGAATTTTCGACTGTTTGTGGCAAGTATATAAGAAGAACGGCTACTTTTTCGGGAATGTCTGTATGGGGGCCAAGCGATAACCAGGTCAGAAAGCTGGTTCCGGAGAATGTTCTTTATAAGAAGTGAATAATTCTGCGCTTCTGGCTCAAAGGCGAAAACTCGAACACCGCGAGTCACAGCGGCTATAAGGGTGTACATACCGACATTGGCACCGACGTCGACAAGGGTATCACTTTTATTGAAGCTACCAATCCATTCAATGGTAACGGGCTCCTTTACCTTGATCGTTTCGGCACGCCAAACCGTTTGCGGGTTGGGAGTAGAAAATGCAATCTCGCGACCTTCGATAGCGATGACGATGTGCGGGTCGAGCTTGGCATAGTCTTCGATGCTTAGGTTTGTTGTTTTGTTCAAGTTGTACCCTCAAGAATCCATTCGTTTTAGGCAGACCGAACATAATAATTGTCACTTAATCCGACATTTCCCAGATG
>JAESSX010000162.1 GCA_016763915.1 Rhodospirillales bacterium | reverse complement strand
TTTTCCCACCACGTCGCCGCAAATCAGCAATTTCATTGTTTTGGTATCTCCAGGACGCCCATGTCGGTAATCATCCAGTCCAGGGGTTCGTCATTGGCCGAATGGGGCACACTGTCCACCAACTGGGACTGATAGGCAACGCCGACCGCGATCACCGGACCCTGGGCGCGCAACAGGGCAAGGGTGCGGTCGTAAAAACCGCCGCCCCAGCCAAGGCGGTGCCCCTGGGCATCGAAGGCCAGCAACGGCACCAGCACAATCGCGGGCGTCACCTGCGCTTCGCCCGGCCCCGGATGGTGGGTTCCGAAATCGCCGCCTGCCAGGACAAGGCCGGGTTGCCAGCGGCGGAAAATCAAAGGCTCCGCCTTGCCCACGACCACCGGCAGGGCGACCGCGTGGCCATCCTCGAAGAGCCGCGTAATCAACCCGCGGACATCGATCTCATCGGCCATCGGCCGATAGCCGGCAATAACATCCGAAGCCGTCGGCCGCGGCGAAAACGCCTCGGCCGCCCGCAAAAAATTTTCTTTCAGCCGCCGCGCGGCCCCCTCGCCGGCGGCATCGGCCCAGCCGCCCCGGCCTTCTTTGGCAATCCGGCGGAGTTGCTGTTTTTCCTCGTCAACGGACATGCCGGAAGATCACCACGCTCAAATAATAAAGACGGACGGCCCCGCACCGGACGTTGGCTAAAGAACCCACTGTGGCCTACTTGTGTAGGTGGGCGCCATATACCGGGTCCACGGACCCGGCAGGGACAGCTCCCTATGGATCGGAATAGCCCCAAGGATATCTGTGCCTGACGTACCGGGCAGTAACCGCCCTACCCTTATTTAAGCTTGTTCGATGCGTTCGGCAATGTCTTCGATGCGTTGCGCCAATTCCTCGATATGGGCGCTGAGGATTTCTTCGGCGCTCAACAGGGCCGACGCCCCGGCATCGGCGGAGCGCGCCACGTCGAGTACCGAATAGACATCCGACAACTCGTCGGCCAGCAAAAGAGAAACCATGACCAAAAGACGGGCGTCGCCGACCTGCCCGACCGCCGCCGCCAATTCGCCGATCCGGTCGTCCACATAGGCCCCCAACCGGGTCAGGTGGGCTTCCTGGCCGTCGTCGCAGGCGACCTGATAATCGCGTCCGTTTATGGTGACTGTGACCTGGGCCATGCTTTCAGGCCTTCCCGATAACGGCTTTGAGCCGCCCGATGGCGCCGTCCAGACGCCCGGACACGGTTTCGTTGACCGCCTTGAGGTGCGCGGTCTCCCCGCGCAGGGATTCCAGTTCCCGGGTCAGTTCGTCATCCGCAATGCCGCCCCCTGCGTTGGCGGCCCGGCTTTCCAGGGCCGCCTCAAGACGCATCACCGCGGAATCAAGGCGGGCGCGGGCGCGTTCGACCTTGGATGGTTTTTGCAAATTGGATTTCGTCACTGGACCGTCTCTACATTACATTGCCTGAAAACATTGCCTGAAACATTGCCTGAAATCCGGACATCCCGCCCAAGAGGCGACCTTCCAAGTCTTTCTACAGGATAAGCCGGGCCCCTTTGCAAGGTCAACCTCTGTCTGAATAAACCGTCCTAACACTCTATAGATTCTGTAAAAATTGCCATTGGATACACCAGGGCGCCAATACCCATTGTCAGAATCTGATTGACGAAAGGGGTCTTTGCCTTAATGGTGCGCCGCGAGGAAAGTGGAAAACCTGGATGCCAAATGCTTAAGGATACGCAAGATATTCTTGGAACCGGGAAAAATAGGGAGAAAACACACGAGATCAGATTTTTTTTGTGATCCAGTGTTTTTAAGGGAGGCCTAGATGGCTCTACGTGTAGGAATTAACGGTTTTGGACGAATTGGCAGGCTGGTCCTGCGGGCGCTTGTGGAGTCCGGACGCGATGACGTGAAGGTCGTCGGCATCAACGATCTCGGCTCGGTCGAGATGAATGCCCACCTTTTGAAATATGATTCGGTCCACGGTACTTTTCAGGGCGATATCGAAGTCGACAAAGACACCATCGACCTCGGCACCGGCCCCATCCATGTATCGGCGGAACGCGATCCCGCCAATCTTCCGTGGAAGGATCTGGAAGTCGATATCGCGTTCGAGTGCACCGGTATTTTCGTTGACCGCGAATCCGCGTCCAAGCACATCGACGCCGGCGCCTCCAAGGTGCTGATCTCGGCGCCGGGCAAGGAAGTCGACATGACCGTCGTTTACGGCGTCAACCACGACAAGCTGGAAAGCCACCACACCGTGGTTTCCAATGCGTCGTGCACGACCAACTGCCTGGCCCCTGTCGCCGATGTCCTCAACAAGCTGGTCGGCATCGAAAAAGGGTTCATGACCACCATCCATTCCTATACCGGTGACCAGCGCCCGCTCGACACCCTGCACTCGGATGCGCGCCGCGCCCGGGCTTGCGCGGTATCCCTGATCCCGGCGTCAACCGGCGCGGCGAAAGCCGTTGGTCTGGTGCTGCCGGAACTGGTCGGCAAGCTGGACGGCACCGCCATCCGCGTGCCGACGCCGAACGTGTCGCTGATCGATCTGAAATTCACCGCCGGCCGCGACACCTCGATCGAGGAAATCAACGCCGCCATGCAGGAAGCCGCCAACGGTCCCATGAAAGGCGTTCTCGGTTATGTCTCGGCGGATCTGGTTTCGGTTGACTTCAACCACAACCCTGCCAGTTCCAGCTTCGATTCGACCCAGACGCAGGTCGTTGACGGCAACTTCGTGCGCGTGCTGAGCTGGTACGACAACGAATGGGGCTTTTCCAACCGGATGCCCGATACCGCATTGGCCATGCACAACGCCTAGTAAGCGGCTCGTATCAACGGCGTTTTAAGAAACAAAGTCCTTCGCCGAAACCGGCGGAGGACTTTTTTCTGTCCTATCCCGAAAACGAGGAAATCTCGATCGCAATTTCGACGCGCCGGTTCCTGGCCTGATTTTCCGGCGTGTCGTTTTTCGCCAGCGGGCGGCTTGAGCCGAAACCCTGCGCCGTGATCCGGTCGGAACGGACCCCGGCCTGGCTGATCAGGTAATGGACCACGGTAACGGCGCGTGCCGAGGACAAATCCCAGTTGGACCGGAACCGGGCCGTTGAAATGGGGGCGCTGTCGGTGTGGCCGGAAACCAGGATCTCTCCCTTGGTCGCCCGGATGATGCTGGCAATCCTCCGCAAGGCCGGCCCGAACCCATCGGCCAGCCGGTCACTGCCGGGCAGGAACGAGGTCGCGCCGGGAAAGCGGATGATGATGCGGTTGCCCTTGTCGATCAGAACGATACGGGACTCCGACAATTCCCGTTCCAAAGACCGCCGGAACTGAAACAGGAAGCTCCGCTTAGCCTCCTGACGACGGGCGATTTCC
Source organism: Rhodospirillales bacterium (assembly GCA_016763915.1). The sequence goes on along the minus strand of JAESSX010000162.1, from coordinate 1,662 downwards.
ATAATCTCGGCCGTCTGGTCGGAACGGGGCTGGAATTGCGTCTGTCCCCGGCCCGGCCCCGACTGGCCCGGCTGGATGCTGGGCAAGGACGTCGTTGCCATGATTTTGTCGCCCTGGCCGAAGGCGCTGCGCATGGGACCGGCGTTTTTCCTGAAGCTGTCGCTGTCGACTTCGGCAAACGACAACAGCAACACGAACAAAGCGAACAAAAGCGCCATCAGGTCGGCGAACGTCACCATCCATCTGGGCGCGCCTTCTATTTTTCTTCTATCCAGTGCTCTCATGCTCGATCCGTCGCCCGTCTGTTCCGGGGGCCATCGCCGCCCGATTTCGAATCACCGCTACGCCGGTTGCGTTGCTTTTCCGGAAGGTAGGCTTCCAGAATATCCAGAACCGCGGTCGGATTGTTGCGTTCATGAATTTGCACGATGGCTTCGATAATCAGAACGCGATTGGCCCGCTCGATCTCATTCTTGGCTTCCAGTTTATCGGAAATGGGCAGAGCGATCAGCTGGGCGATCAAAACCCCGTACAGCGTCGTCAGCAAGGCAACCGCCATGGCCTTGCCGATGGTGGTCGGATCATCCATGGAACTCAACATCTGAACCAGGCCGACCTAGGGTGCCGACCATGCCGAAGGCCGGCGCCGATTCACCGATCGCCCGGAACACTTTCTCGCCGACTTCCTGGCGCTGGATCGCCAGTTCCATTTCACGGGTCATCATCTTGCGGATCACATCGGCTTCGCGGCCGTCGACGCAAAGCTGGATGCCCTTGCGAAAAAAATTGTTACGAACGCGGACTTTTTCCAGACCCAGCAGACCCACCTTGCGCGCCCGTTTGACCAGCCGCATGGTCAGGTCGACGATCTCGCGGGGGCTTTCCTTTTCATTGACGAAAGCCGCCTTGGTGCCGACGAAAAAAGCCACGAACACACCCGAAATGGGAAACTTGATCAGAGTCGCCGCGAAAGTGCCGCCACAGACAATCAGAAAGCCCGGCAGGTTAAGAAAAATAGACATGCTGGACCCGGTCAGGATCGCCAAAGTAACGACGGAGACGCCGATAACCAGTCCGAGAAGTGTCGCTATGTCCACGTGTTTTCCCCTGTTCCCCCAGGCAAGGCACTTGCACGGAGGCCCGTCCATAAATTATTTAAAGCGTCATCACCAATCGCCTCCGGTTTTACCGGTAAAATCCCCGCCAGGGCAAGGTGCAGGCACGCCGGAAATACCTAAGACTATGTTTTTACATGGTATTCAACTAACAGGATATTACTATTCCTTATCGCGCCCCGTCAGTATCGCCAGTCACACCTTATTTAGTCTAACCTTACAACAGGCATGAAATTCCCATGAAGGACCGCCCGGTCATCGTTCACAATCTGGAAGACGCCAGGACGGCCGTCCGCGTGGCGGCGGAACTGGGGTGCCCGGTGACCCTGCGGAGCGCCCCGGGAGCGGCGGCCTATCTTGGCCCGCAAGTGTTCCGGGACATGATAGAACAAGCAACAGTGGGGCATGACGGCATCATCGTGGAGGCGGTTTTTGATTGCGGCGACGACCCCGGACTGGCCCTGGCGGCGCTTCGCCAGGGGCTGAAGGTAGTCCGTATCGACGCGCCTCGGGAAACCCTATACAAGATCGCCGACATCGCCGCCCG